>JBJTHA010000096.1:0-6533 GCA_046094265.1 Cytophagales bacterium | reverse complement strand
CTTTGTGATGGTAGCCTATAATTTGATGAGCCTATTCCGGCAAATAACCCATCAAAAACAGCCACAACCCAAGCTTTCCACATTAAGGTTCAACTGCTTTGCAGTTGGAAGTTGGGTAGAGCAAGAAGCCCAAAAATGGGTGCTGAAAATGTCCGTCCCACTCAAACGAAGGCAATGGTATGATGGATTATTCTCAAATGTCCAAAATATAAACCTGCCACTAAGTCTGACCGGATAGTTCTACTGCAAAATCTGGGTTTAAGGGTAGTTTTGAAAAAAGTATGATTTTTTCGCCAGTTCTTGAAATCTTGCATTTATGTATCACATGTTTACTAATGCAGCAAGCTCCTTTGCTGAAGTATTTTCTCGTTCTCAATGTACTCATCATAGCTCATCAACTTGTCGATAAATCCGTTTGGTGTGATTTCGATAATCCGGTTGGCCACTGTTTGAGTAAACTCGTGATCGTGTGAAGTGAAAAGTACAGTGCCTGGAAAATCTTTTAACGCATTATTGAAAGCTGTAATCGATTCCAAGTCCAGATGATTTGTTGGTTCATCCAAGATCAAGAGATTGGCACCGGGCATCATCATGCGCGAGATCATGCAGCGTATCTTTTCACCACCTGATAACACATTGCATTTTTTGAACACCTCTTCTCCGCTAAAGAGCATCTTACCCAAAAACCCTCGGATGTACACCTCATCTTTGTTTTCGTCTTCCGCAAACTGACGGAGCCAGTCAATCAGATTGTCGTTTGACTGAAAAAAAGACTCGTTGTTCAATGGTAAATAAGCAGTGGTGATGGTCTGCCCAAAAGTGAATTTCCCGTGTGTCGGCTTAAGTTCGCCCATTAAAATTTGAAACAAAGACGTGATCGCTAAACTTTGTTTCCCCAAAAAGGCAATCTTATCGCCTTTGTTCACGAAGAATTCTAAGTCTTTGAAAAGCGTCTCACCATTGAGTGTGCACGCTAAGTTCTCTACGTGCAAAATTTGGTCGCCAGCTGTTCGTTTCTGTTGAAAGATAATGGCAGGATACTTTCGGTTAGACGGTTGGATATCATCTACATTGATTTTGTCCAGCAACTTTCTGCGGCTGGTAGCCTGTTTTGATTTTGATACGTTTGCACTGAAACGCAAAATAAACTCCATGAGCTCTTTCTTCTTCTCTTCGGCCTTTTTGTTTGCCGAAGCGCGTTGCTGCAACGCTAATTGACTGCTTTGGTACCAGAACGAATAGTTACCAGTGTATAACTTGATTCCACCAAAATCAACATCCACCACGTGGGTGCAAACTGTATCCAAGAAGTGACGGTCGTGCGATACAACAATCACAGTATTCTTGAATTCCAACAAAAAATCCTCCAGCCAACCCACGGTTTGTAAATCCAAATCGTTAGTTGGTTCGTCCAATATCAAGATATCGGGATTGCCGTAAATCGCTTGCGCTAATAACACGCGCACCTTTTGGTTACCACTTAACTCTTTCAAAAGTTTGTAATGGTCTTCTTCGGCAATACCTAAGCCACTCAACAGTGCGGCTGCGTCTGATTGGGCGTTCCAGCCATTCATCTCAGCAAACTCTGCTTCCATTTCAGAGGCTTTTACACCATCTTCTTCCGAAAAATCAGGCTTCGCATAAATAGCGTCCTTTTCTTGCATCAGTTTCCAAAGCTTTTGATGGCCCATCATCACGGTGTCCAACACAGACACTTCATCAAATTCATAGTGGTTTTGCTTTAGCACCGCCATGCGTTTGCCAGGGTCGATGCTGATGTTACCGGTGGTGGGGTCGATTTCGCCCGACAGAATTTTCAAGAAAGTTGATTTGCCCGCGCCATTGGCACCAATTACGCCATAGCAGTTGCCCTCAATAAATTTCAGGTTTACCGAGTCAAAAAGAATTCTTTTACCAAAACGTAAGGAGATGTTGTTTGCCGCAATCATGAAATCTGAAAAATGAGGCGCAAAGATAGCGGAAAAATCTAAGGGCTATTTTTCTAAAATTCGAAAACAGAATGGGTACTTTTTACCTAATCTATTTCGCTTGCGGAGGATCAGCGATGTAAGACTTCTTTTTTTTTAAGCGAGTGCATTTTTTGAAGTTGCGTTTCGCCAAAGTTGTTTACGTCACCCTTAAATAAAACTCGCCAAATCTTTCCTTTTTTTGATTCAGAAATGTACAGTGACCCATCGGGTCCTTCGGCCAGTCCCATTGGCCGGTAGCGTGCTTCCTCCATTGTTTTGAGCGTATCGCGCCCGGCAAAACCGTCTGCAAAAACTTCCCAATCACCTCCTTTAGGTGCACCGTTTTCAAAGGGAACAAAAGCCACTATAAACCCTGCCTGTGGAAAGGGAACCCGGTTGGTAGATCCATGGAAAGCAACAAATGCTCCGTGCTTGTAGCGTCCGGGAAATTGGTTGCCTTTATAGAACAGTAAATCATTGGGTGCCCAATGAGCAGGAAAGCCCATCAAAGGCATTGCATATTTCTCGGTGGATTTTTTTCCATCGCCACCATATTCAGGTGCTATCATTCTTTTCTTTTGAAAGTGGTCGTAGTAGGTATATGGCCAGCCATAGTCTTCTCCCTTAGAAATCTTCATAAACTCTTCAGATGGCAGTACGGCATTGTGCCATTTACTAAAGTTTTTGGGTGAATGTGAGTGAAGGTAATCGCGCCCATGCAGCACAGCATAAAGGCTGTTTGTTTGGTCGTTCCAAGTCATGCCTACGATGCTACGTAAGCCGGTGGCGTACAGCTCGCCTTCCGTTTGCGCTTGATTTGGTTTGTTCGCATCAAACTTCCAAATACCGCTGAAGCCGTTCAGCTCTGGGCAAGGGTCAAATCCCCTTACGTTAGCGTAGTTGGTGCCAATAACCGTTGACCAGTCTTCGCATGTGTTGGTTGGCGCGCTGAAAGTAACATATAAATTACCCAGTTTGTCGAACGCCAATGTCTTTGCGTTGTGCCATCGTAGTGGACTATAATCAATCACGATTGTTTCAGGTTGGCCTTTTGGAATTAGATTGGATGGGTCGAGTTTTTGGCGGTATACAACCAATTCTGAGCTGAAATACAGGTAGCCATTGTAAATGCGCATGTCGGTTGCAAAACTTCCATCGTTTGGATAATCGCCAAATCTTTGAATCATATCGGCTTTTCCGTCTCCGTCAGTATCGCGTAGTGCCACATTGCCTTGGCTACCTTTTGATATCCGTAACTTCGCATAAATATCACCATTCTGATTCACCGCGATGTGGCGCGTGGGGCCCACGCTGTCAGCTACTACCAAAGCCCTAAAGCCGTCAGGTAACACTAGTCCGCCATCATCTTGATCGGGCTGAAGAATGATTGTCTGACCCTCCTTTTTTTGCCCGCAGCCGATCACGGTTAGTATAGCAAATAGGACCGCCAAAGTGTTTTTTAAAGATGCCATTTGACTTTCTAATTACGGTTAGTTTGGGCGGAAGTACTTTGCTCAATCAAATCCCACAGGTTTCCATACAAATCTGAAAAGACAGCTACCGTTCCATACGTCTCTGTGGAAGGAGGGCGTACAATATTCACATTATGTTTGATGAGGTTTTCGTAGTCGCGATTAAAGTTGTCGGTGTGCAGGAACAAAAACACACGCCCACCTGATTGGCGCCCCACTTGTACTAATTGTTCCGAACCCACAGCCTTCGCGAGTAACAATTTACATCCGTTTGAACCCGGTGGAGCGACCAGCACCCACCGTTTTGTTTCGGTGAGAGGTGTATCTTCCACGAGTTTAAAATGTAATTTCTTCACATAAAACTCAATCGCCTCGTCATAATCGCGAACCAAAAGCGCAATATGGGCGATATGCTGTTTCAATTTTATTTGTTGGCGGTGGCGCCCCTTTCTTTTGAGAACAACATGTAGTTCTGCTTTTTTGTACTCCAGTGGTAGCCAAGCGAAAAGGGGAGTGGCTGCGCTTTTGAAGCACGGTAGGCCGAATCCAAATCGGTTTGGTAAAGCTCAGAACTAAAATCTTTCACAGGTTTGACATATTCACCAAAGAATGTGCCCTTCCAATTCAGCTTGTTTTTCACGTAGCGATAGGGCATGCCTGTGTCATCTTGAAAAATAGCATGGCTGTTGCTCACCAACAAATCCTTAATTTTTGTGAATGTGTCTTTGTGCATGAGGTAAGAGGCAGACTTCACAAATGAATTGAATGGAGCAAGATTGTTTACGAACTTGACGAAACCCGGCTGGTCTTTGAGACCTCCATTTGAAATGCTAACAGAGAAGTAATAAAGTGTTTTGATTTCTTGCGTGCCACGGTCGCGGAAGACAATTTTTACACAAGGCGTTTTTTGCCAGTTGATTTTTTTAGCGCCAACTTCCGTTTCGTTGGCTAGCGAATCTACTGTTATAAATTTTTGAGAAAGCAGTTCGTGATTTGTTCGTTCGATGAGGAAGTATAACGCGGGCAACACGCCCTTTACCTGTTTTAGATCCTTCTCCATGTGGTTGGTGATGAAATAACTTTTGTTGAAGATATCTCTAAGAGAATGCCCTAAACTGTCCAAAAACTCATCTCTGAATTTTTCTGAGCTAGCATCCAATGCCACTACTTCGCGGATGGGCTCGAGCGCAGCAAGAACATATTGTGGTGCGTGGGGAAACAAAAAGTTGGCGTGGAGAAAGTCAGGACCCGAGAACGGATAGAACAAAGTTAGGGAATCTTCAATTGACTTTGAGAAAACGTCTTTCTCCCATATCGAAATTTTGCTCAATCTGGTATCGCTCATTTTTTTCCAGTTGGCATCCATTGATTGTTTGTATTCAACCCAGTACTGGTCTTTCTCAAGAGCTGAATAAGAGGACTCATAAAGTTGAGGCAACCCAGCAATGAAACGGGCAGCATTGTCGAGCACGGTATCTTTTTCTATTTGAATCGGTGGTGCGACATTTTCAGGAACAGTTGAATCGATTTGCAGGGTGAGGGTCGACTCCACTTTCGTGGAGTCTGCATTCAATGCTTCGGCCGATTGACCTTTATTAGAGCAATTAAAAGATATTGATAAGCAAAGGGTAACTAAGACATTAATGGCAACCGTTTTCATTTTAGTATTTATAGTTCAGGTTGTTTTGGTTTAGCGACAGCAAGATAAACGATTAATCCGGGAATGATGGTGGCCAACGAATAGAGAATAACTTTGTAGTCATTCACCGTTACATAATAAATCATCCAAATGGTGCAGACTGCAAATATGATGGGCGGAAAAGGGTAAAAGGGAACACGAAATGGGCGCTGCTCCAAGTTATACTGCTTGCGTAAAACAAAAATCCCCAGCACGGTTAACATTGAAAAAATAGATAGGCTCACCGATATGTATTGAATGATTTCTTTGAACGAGCTCACCAACACTAGAAAAACCGACCAAGTTGCTTGTGCCAGTATTGCCAAGTAGGGCATATCATATTTGTTTTTGGCGGCAAAGGTTTTGAGTTTAGGATAGTCGTCACCCATTGCTTCCAAAACACGGGGGCCGGCAATGGTCATGGCGCTAAGCGTGGAGAGCAAAGCGATGCTGAATATCCTCGAAAATACAGAACCAATTTCATCACCCATCAGTTTCACAGCTACTATGTTTCCAATATCATTCTTACCATTCAATTCGTCAAACGTTGCTGTGTACAAAAACATGGCGTTGAGCGACAAATAGACAACAACTACCACCAACGTGCCGATGATGAGCGACTTCGGTAAATTCTTGGTGGCATTCTCTAAGTTGCCTGCTATGTAGGCGGCCGAGTTCCATCCTGTGTAAGCGTACACCACAAACACCAGTGAAATAGCAAAGCTTGCACTGGTAATCAATACCCAATCGCCCGATTGTGGTAAAAAGCTGATCTCTGACTTTGGCCCCGCAATAAAAAACGGTGCGATGCAGAAAAATACAATGAGTAGAAGCTTGGTACCGGTTAAGATATTCTGTGCCCTGCCACCGGTTTTTACCCCAAACCAATGAATACCAGAAACCAATACGATGGCAGCAACAGCGATTATTTTTCCGTTGATGTTAAGCAGCGAAGAAGAATACTCGGCAATGGCAATAGCGACTGCTGAAATAGCGCCAGCGAAACCAACCAGTAGGCTCATCCATCCGCTGACAAAACCCAATGCTGGATGAAAAATTTTGCCGAGATACAAATACTCACCCCCGGATTTTCTTAGCGTAGTTGATATTTCTGCATACGTGAACGCCCCTGACAACGCAACTACCCCGCCCACTGCCCACAATAGTAGAATCGCAAAACCCGAGGGGAGCGGGCCTACCTGATAGCCCAGCGAGGTGAACACACCAGTGCCGATCATATTGGCTATCACCAAAGTAATGCCCACGCTTAACGTGTATTTGTTTTTTTTTGACATGCGCGCTTTTACAAGCGGGAAAGTTGAAGATTATTTGCCGGACTGGCAACTGCCGAAAAAACAAAAGGCCACCTCGCGGCAGCCTTTGTTATAACCTGTAATGGGGAAGCTTACATTT
>JBJTHA010000095.1:0-15238 GCA_046094265.1 Cytophagales bacterium | reverse complement strand
GTCCAGGGCGTGGTGGTCCAGGCTAATACAAATACGTCTTTTTCTGTATTGAAAAGAGTCTTAAATCTTGAATCATGAATCAATTTAAACTGCGCCACCACACTCGTGTCCTTCACTTCTTTGTAGCAGCCGGGTTGGTTCAATTCATGTGAGCTTAAACCTGTTCCATCGGATGGTGAATAGGGTTGAATGGTGTAGCCCTTGTACAATAAACCTTTGTCGTAAAACTTTTTCAATATCCACCACACACTCTCAATGTACTCATTGTTGTAGGTGATGTAGGGATTTTGCAAATCCACCCAGTAGCCCATCTTCATCGTTAGGTCATCCCACTGGTCTTTATACATCATCACCGTTTCGCGGCATTTTTGATTGTATTCTTCGATGGAAATCTCTTTACCGATGTCGTCTTTGGTGATTCCGAGTTGTTTTTCTACTTGCAGCTCTACCGGCAAGCCGTGGGTATCCCAGCCGCCTTTGCGCTTCACCTGAAAACCTTGCAGCGTTTTGTAGCGGCAGAAAATATCTTTAACGGTGCGCGCCATTACATGGTGAATGCCAGGTGTGCCGTTGGCCGAAGGTGGCCCCTCATAAAATGTGAAGGTCGGCTTGCCTTCGCGATTGCTCACCGACTTTTCGAAAATTCCCAGCTTCCGCCATTCAGCCAATGTATCGACTGCCACTTGTGCTAGGTTAAAATCTTTAGATTCTTTGAAATTGCCCACGGTCTGAAAAATGAGGGCGCAATTTAGTGAGTATCAATTGTATTTGCGATGTGATTTTTGCAAAGAATGCTCTTCTCGAACCGAAAATATCGCTTATCGGGGGATATGTGTATTGCCCGATGGTTCGTGCGCGATTTCCACCAATGGCGTTTACGCACATAGCTGCCTGTCGGATACTGAATGAATCAAGTTAATTTACATTGTTGCAGTGAGCGTATTTAGGCTGAGCAAGCGTTGTTGATCACTCCTGCCTTTTACTTTAAAAAAGGTCCTTTAATGATGCCAGCGTGGCCTTCTAACTGTGGCTCTTGCGAGTAGCGCGCTTTGCGCAATGCAGCACTCACGTCTTTCACTACCGCGCTGAGGGGTTTGGTAAGGCCATTTGATTTGTTCAGCTCGCGTAATAAATAGTACGTGAATGCTCCGTTGTAGCGTTTTTTAAAGTTGGTATCGGCTGATGTTTGGTTGGACTTGCAACCAGACAGCAGGGCTACGTTCAGTTGCTTGGCAGAATTGTTGATAGAAAGTGCAGACATCTTTTTTTCGGACGCGATACGCAAGCGCCAACCAAGATCAGCTGGTGGCGGCAAGCTTTTACTGTTTTTTTTTGATTTGCCCAGCGGCCCAGTTGTTACAAGGTCGCCCGAGTGACACGAATCGGATATCCACAAAAACTCAACACCTTCTGGTACGGCCGAAAACATTTTATTGAATTCTTTGTCCCGTATCATACGTGTGCCGCTCCACTCAAAATCATACGGGCAAATTACCTCATCCAATCCATCCACCTCACCTTTGGAGCTGCGCGTGGCTACTTGCGCACCGTGGCCACTAAAATGAAACAGAATGCGGTCGCCCGGTTTGATTCCGTCCAGCAGCCAATCGAGGCGGTCGCGAATGGCTTCGTTGGTGGCGCGGGAGTCTGCAAGCATGCGTATGTCGCTCGCTTTAAATTTGCAGCGCTGGGTTAAGAATTGCGCCATATCGCTAATGTCGTTTACACAGCCGCGCAGCGGCCTATCTGCATAAGCATTAATTCCCACTAATAATGCTCGGTTCATAATTTTTTGTTTTTTTGTTTAGGTTTGTTGATGCTGCAAGTTGGCAGGATTTTTAATCCGATACCTACGGCTATTTTTCGGGGTAACAAACGCTGGTGGAAAATAGCCGTAGTTGGTTGTACATCTCTTTGCTCATCTTTGCAAGCGTAAATAATTTCTCACCTAAACCTTATCAGTAACCTATGGCAAAAAAAAGTTCACCGGCTTTAGAATTCGAGTACAAAGCATCTGTTCTACAGGAGATCTTGTCCAACAATGTGGATAAGATCGTGTTCAGTATTTCTGTAGAACCTGTAAAAGCAGGCGGCAAAATCATTGGCGCCTTGCGCATTGAAGCGCAGGGAGTGCGCGGCAAACAAATCATCACCACACGCAGCGGTGGCGGTGGTGTGCCACGGCCCCCTGGTGTTGATAAAGCTGGTTAAAAATGGATATTGCTGTATTCATTGGGATTTATGCAGAGCCAGTATCGTACGGGCTCTGCTTCCTTTTCATGTGCGGAATGGCACTGTATGAACCACTGCCAAAACTAAAGTTATTGGCCGTATATTATTTTTTGGGCACCATTTTAATGGTGAAAGCAGCAATAGCAGATAACAACATTAAGCTGTACTCGTTGCTTAGTGCGCTTACCGCCACTGCTATGTGCGTTTATTTTTTCTATACCTTAACAACCCGAAGCAAGAAAATTGCTGTAGTTGTTCTGTACGCTGCCAACATGCTCTATTTCTTAGCAAGCGAATTGACCGTAACCACCGTGTTTGACAGCGGTGCATTCGTGCTTCTTTCCAGCAGCGTAGTGGCCATGGTATTTATGTTTATGCACCAAACGCTCAGCCAAGTTACCGAGCAGCCACTATCGCTCAATTTTGATTTTTGGTTTGCTTGCGCGCAATTGGTTTACCACGTAGGGGCTTTTGCTATCTTTTTGTCCAACCGCTATTTGTCGTTAATGATAATAGCCGAAAATACGATGGAAAGTAGAATTTTGTTTACAGAATTGTGGGGAGTTCACTCCGTTCTGTTATTTTTAAGTTCGCTCATTATAGCCGGGAGCGTACTATGGATATTTTATCGCAACAGATCACCATTATTTTAATTGCCTCTGTTTTTTTGCTGTTGGTGGCTGTTGGAGTAGTTTCGCTTATATTGGTCTATCAAAAAGGCAACTCCAGTTCGTACACGATAAAAAAGAACTTCAAAACAATTTTCAGCGCGAGCTGCTAAAAACAAAAATAGAAGCGCAAGAGGAAACCTTGGCACATGTGGGGCGCGAATTGCACGACAACATCGGGCAACTGCTGAGCAGCACCAAACTACTGGTGGCCTCTGCCGGAAATTCAGCGGGCGGTATCGAAACGTTGGCGGTTGCCAACCAAACCCTGTCGGACGCCATTGGTCAGGTACGCGCACTTAGCAAATCGCTCACCACCGATTGGTTAGAGAAATTCGATTTACTCACCCATTTGCGGCAAGAGGTGTCGCGCTTGTGCACGCATAATCTGCTCAACATTCAATTGCAACTCCCCGATGAATTGGCTCTGTCAGGCGAGCAGCAGATCATGATTTTTCGTATGGCGCAAGAATGTCTTCAAAACGCCATCAAACATGGCAAGGCTACCGAGCTGCGTATTAAGCTTTGGATAGAATCACCGTTGCTGTACCTATCTGTAACCGATAACGGGGAAGGTTTTAAAATCCCGCAGACCGCATCCGGGATGGGGATGACCAATATTAAAACCCGCGCAAAGTTGCTGGGTGGCGATGCACTATGGGAAAGCGGCCCCAATGGCACCACTGTTAACTTACATATACCTTATGACAACGCCTTCAAATAAAATACGTGTAGGCATCGTAGATGATCACCAATTGTTTACCAAATCGCTGACAATGCTCATCAATAGTTTTTTGCGTTTTCAAGTTGTGCTGGAAGCAAGTAACGGGAAGGACTTACAAAAGAAACTTAATAGCATGTCTCCGTTACCACAAATTCTGCTAATAGATGTAAATATGCCTTTAATGAATGGATTGGCTACTGCAGAGTGGGTGGCGAAAGCTTATCCAAGCTTAAAAATGGTTGCACTATCAATGAATGATGAAGAAGAAACAATTATTCAAATGTTCCGTGCCGGATGCAGTGCCTATTTATTCAAAGATATTGAGCCTACGGAGTTAGAGCGAGCCCTTGATGAAGTTCACGCTATCGGCTACTTTAACCCGGGGAGCCACTCCGCGGATTACGAAGAGATCAAAGAAGCAACAGAAAGAAATCATCATCCGGATTTTTCAGTTCGTGAACGGGAATTTCTTAAACTATGTTGTTCTGAGCTTACTTACAAAGAGATTTCCCAGCGAATGGCCATCAGCCAAAACACCGTGGACAGCTATCGGGAGACGATGTTCAAGAAATTGAAAGTGAACAGCCGCACAGCTATGGTACTGAAAGCGTTACGCAAAAAACTTATTAAGGTCTAATCAGTGCAGGTAGTGTGCCAATTGATCCATTTCTTCCAGTTCGGTTATGGTAAGCAGGTGTGCGTTCAATAAGCCCAACAGACGTGCGTGGTCGGCCGATATCAATCCTTCAGATAACACCACTATGGGGGTGTTTTGATTACAAGAAAAATTGCGGATAGAACGCATCATCTCAATACCAGTTACCACCGGCAGTTGAAGAGAACATAGAATTAAATCATAGTGTTGAATCCGTGCCGCCAGAAGTCCATCCAGCCCCGTATTAGCTGTTTGAACATACCAGTGCTGAAAACGAGATTTTAAAACTTTTGTTTGCTCTTCAAGCCGATGGACAACTAGTACCTTCATAAAAACATTTAAACTTAAACCGCGAGTAAAATTGAGATTTTGAAAATGGCCTGTCAACGGCTATTTTCCACCAGTCTATAAATTGACTTTTTTTGGGTGAATATTCGTTTGATCCATTAAGTGACGTAAAAAAATTACCATCCATTTATCAATAACCTAGTTGTTGATGTGGTAAAAAATTGCATCTTAGCATAAACAAAACTGCGATGCGTTTACTCACGATTTACCTGTTACTGATTTCCATTTCCGTTTCCGCACAAAGAAGAAACACACCAGCACCCATTGCTAAGAAACCATTGACCCACTCTGTGTACGATGGTTGGAAAGAAATTCCCTACAAAGCATTGACGCCCGATGGCAACGTGATGGCCATCACCATCAACCCACAAGATGGCGATGGGAAAGTGGTGTTCTGCCATTTGAAAACAAACGCGCAAGATTCCGTAAAGCGCGCATCTGAAATTGCACTGACTTTTGATAGCAAACATTTCATTTTCAAAATCAAGCCGCAGCAAAAGCTAGTAAAGGACCTGCGCAGACAGAAAAAGAAAAAAGAAGATTTGCCGAAAGATTCATTGGGCATCTACTCTATCGCCACACGCAAAATCGAAAAAGTAGCCGAAATAAAATCATTCAAGATTCCCGAGAAGGCAGGTGGATGGATGGCCTATCAATTGGAAGTCAAAAAGGAAATGAAGCTCAAAGCAGAGGATAAATCAAAAACGGAATCTAAATCCGAAGAGAAAAAACCCGAGCAAAAACCAAAAAAGAAAAAAGCCAATACTGACGAGAATGGCTACACACTCGTGCTTCGCTCACTAGCCGATGGAAAAGAAAAACAATTCGGCTATGTTAAAGATTACGCCTTCGCGAAATTTGGCCAAGGCTTGTTATTCGCCACCACAGGCAATGACTCAACTTTGAAAGCGGGCGTTTATTGGCATGACCTCACCAGCGGCAATCTCACCGCCCTGCATCAAGGCAAATCAAAATTCAAATACAAAGGCCTTTCTATTAGCGAAGACGGCAAGCAAGCGGCATTCCTTGTTGATACTGACACCACCAAAGCACTCGTTCGCCATTTCCGGTTGCATGTGTGGAAGGCTGGTGAGCCATCAGCCAGACTGATTGACGCTGAAAACTCACTGGCGTTGCCTGCCCATTGGCTTGTGAGCGAACACTATACACCCCTCTTCAGCAAAGATGGCAACAAACTATTTTTCGGTTCGTGCCCCACGCCTGCAGTTGCTGATACTACTTTGTTGCCCGAAGAGATGGCCGTGGTGGAAGTGTGGGGCGGCAATGACGACTACATCTATCCACAACAAAGCAAAAATGTTGACACCGAAAAAAAGCGGAGCTATCTGGCGCTGCTCGATTTAAACACGCGAACCATCAAACAAATTGGCGACAAGCAAATACCTACCATCACGCTGGGCAACGAAGGCAACGCAAATATTTTATTGGGCGAAAGCGATGTGAAGCACCGCAAAATGATTACGTGGGATACGCAAGTATTCTCTGATGTTTATGTGTTTGACGTGGCCAACAACGTGCGCAAAGAAGTGAGCACGCAGCTGAAAGGCAATGCCAACCTGTCGCCTTTGGCAAATTATGTTTATTGGTACAGCACTCCCGACACCGCTTGGTTTGCTTACAATATCAAAACAGAAAAAACGAATCAACTGGCAAGGGGAATTAAGGTGGCCGATGAGGAAGATGACCATCCCGATTATCCCGCTGCGTATGGATTGGCGGGCTGGACAAAAGACGACCAACACATGTTGGTTTACGACCGCTACGACATTTGGTTGCTGAACCCCAACAGCAGCGAAGCACCCACTAACCTCACCAAAGTGGGTCGCAAAGAAAAAATCCGCTTCCGCTACTTGCGCTTAGATAATGAAGAACGCTTCATCGACCCAGACAAAGAAATGTTGTTGAGTGCGTTCAACGAAACCACCAAAGCAGCGGGTTACTACAAGTACAACCTTAAAACCAACCAACTCACCAAGCTGTTGATGACCGACCATCGCTATAGCTTCACCGCCAAGGCAAAAAACACCAATCAACTTTTGTTCACACGCGAGAGCTTTCGCGAGTACCCCGATGTGTGGGCAACCGATTTCACTTTTGCCGCGCCAAAAAAAGTATCAGATGCCAACCCACAAATGAAGAACTATTTCTGGGGCTCAGTAGAAAAAGTATCATGGACATCGCTCGATAACCAAGCCCTTGAAGGATTATTGTATAAACCCGAAGGCTTTGATCCTAATAAGAAATATCCCATGATGGTGTACTTCTATGAAAAGTACGCGGACGATTTGCACCAGCACTATGCGCCCGCGCCCATCCGCTCGTCCATCAATTTCTCCGTATATGCCAGCAACGGGTACTTGGTATTTGTGCCCGATATTGTGTATAAAATCGGCTACCCGGGCGAAAGCGCACACAACTGTATTTTGCCGGGCGTCACCGCTCTTATTGCCAAAGGCTTTGTAGATGAAAAACACATTGGCATACAAGGCCACAGCTGGGGCGGCTACCAAGCAGCCTACCTTGTCACGCGCACAAATTTATTTGCCGCAGCCGAAGCGGGCGCGCCCGTGGTGAACATGATTAGCGCCTACGGTGGCGTGCGCTGGGAGAGTGGCCTGAGCCGCATGTTTCAATACGAAAAAACCCAAAGCCGCTTAGGCGGCACCTTATGGCAAAAGCCACTCCTCTATTTAGAAAACTCACCCATCTTCTTTGCCGACAAAATACAAACGCCATTGCTCATGATGCACAACGATGCCGATGGAGCCGTGCCGTGGTACCAAGGCATAGAATGCTACATGGCACTGCGCAGGTTGCACAGGCCCGTGTGGATGCTGAACTACAATGGGCAAGGCCACGGCCTCACCCAGCGGCAAGACCGCACCGACTTTGCCATTCGCACGATGCAATTTTTTGATCATTACCTGAAAGCCGCACCTATGCCCCCGTGGATGAAGCAAGGCATTTCCGCAGTAGAGAAGGGAACAACGAAGGGGTATTGATTTATTTTTTCTGGGGCGTGCCCCGCGGCTTTGAATTTTTTTGTTTTAGTGTCCTACACTTTGAAATGATGGCAGCATTTTTTGGAAATTACTTTTTTAATCCATTTTTATCTGCTCTTAAAATCAAATTAAACGAGTCCCTCTATGTTTGCAGCATGGATGCTGAACGCGTAAAGAAAAATACACGCATGCTGTTGCTAGTCGGACTACTATCGTCCATTGCGATGGTGCGGGTACTCTGCGCATTTTTGTCGGTATACATGCCGCACGGCTTTATCAAGCCCAGCATTGTAAGTCAGCCTTCATCGATTGATGTATTTATTTCAAAAGGGGATCAACACCACGCTGCCGTAGGCGGACCAGAAGAAGTTTTTGAAGAATTTGAGAGCAACCGCAAGGCCAATTTAAAAAAAGTTGAACGCGGAGGTTTTTTGTACCAACATAGAATTTGTGCCAACACGGGTAATGCACGGCCGTTGAATCGGCTTCTTCGCGAAGGTCACCAGCCATTAACTTCACATCTCTATCTACGAGTTCTTAGGATATAAGATGTCTCTGGCGGGTGCTAACTGGATTTCTTCCCAAAAACCAGTGGTCGCGCCTTGAATAGATTTTTTTAGTTTAACAATTACCCAAAGCAAGTATGAAATTTTCAATACATGGAGCATTGTGCATTGCACTTTGCTACACAAGTTGTTCGTTAAAATACGAAGAAAAAGAAGAAAAGTTTAAGTTTCTCGTAACAAGCCCACTCAAACAAGATACTACTGTAACCAAGCCCTATGTCTGCCTGGTTCGCGCCATACAACATATTGAACTTCGTGCACTGGAGCGCGGCTACCTGCAAAATATTTTTGTAGACGAAGGTAAGTTTGTTAAAAAGGGGCAAATCATGTTTCAGATAATGCCGCTACTGTACCAAGCGGAACTGCAAAAAGCCGAAGCGGAAGCCAAGTTTGCTGAAATCGAATACCTCAATACAAAGCAACTGGCAGATAGCAATGTGGTCTCCAAAAATGAGTTGGCACTAGCCAAAGCGAAGTTAGACAAGGCCAAAGCCGAGCTATCGCTTGCACAAGTGCATCTTAGTTTCACCCAAATCAAAGCACCGTTTGACGGCATTATGGATCGCTTTCAAGTACGACTGGGTAGTTTAGTAGACGAGGGTGACTTGCTTACCACACTGTCTGATAACAGTGAGATGTGGGTGTATTTCAATGTGCCGGAAGCGGAGTACTTGAACTATAAAACGAATTTGAAGAAAGACAGCCTGATGCGCGTACAGCTACAGATGGCCAACAGCGAAATCTTCGAATACTCGGGCATTGTAAAAACCATTGAGGCCGACTTCAACAATGAAACCGGTAACATCGTGCGCAACTCAACGGGCTTTAGCGATTTAGTATCTAAGCTAATGAAAGAAGGTATTCCATCGCAGCTCTTGCAAAACCGGCCGGATGTACGCGGTGCAGAGTGGAACTTGGCAGCAGCAAAATTAGATGTGACGGTAGCGAAGGCCAATTTTTACCCACAGCTCAACATTTCAGCAGCACTGGGCGTGCAAGCATACAACTTCAGTTTGATCGGACAGCCCGAATCGGTGCTGTACTCAATTGGAGGTGGACTGGCGCAGCCGCTCATCAACCGAAATGCCATCAAAGCAGTATTCTTCAGCGCCAACGCACGCCAAGTGCAGGCGGTGTACAGCTACGAACAAACGGTGTTGCGCGCTTACATTGAAGTGGCCAACCAACTCGCCAATATTAACAACATGCAAAACAGTTATGAGCTAAGAAAACGACAAGTAGAAGCGCTCACCGAATCGATTGATATTTCCACGCGACTGTTCCGTTTTGCGCGAGCCGACTACATGGAAGTGTTGTTGACACAACGTGATGCACTGGAATCGAAATTTGAGTGGATTGAAACCAAAAAACAGCAAATGACAGCCATGGTAAATCTTTATCAAGCATTGGGCGGTGGTTGGAACTGATTTTGGGTTGTTTTGGGGTAAACTGGGGCGGCTGTGCAAACGGTTGCCTCAGTTGAGGGAATCCATCAACTAAAAAAAACAAGTGGGGAATACTGGAGCCCGAACAAAGGGTGCCTACGCCAACAGAAAAGATTGATATGGTGTTGGTACCGCTTTTGGCTTTCGACAAAATGGGTAATCGAGTTGGCTATGGGAGAGGATTTTACGATCGGTTTTTAGCCGAATGTAAAATTAGTTGTAAGCGGATTGGCATTTCCTTTTTCGATCCAATTGAAAAAATTGAGGAGGTAGATGGCAATGATATTTCCTTAACAGATTGTCTTACTCCCTCTCAACTTTTCAATTTCACCGACCTCTGATTTCAAAAAAATTGCTTGGTAACCCTTTAAACCGCTGGCTCCTGCTGACTCAAGCAGTGAAAAGATCCCAACCCCCAAATAATATCAGTCGAATCTAGCCCAATAACTTCACGATCGGGAAAGCAAGATTGCACAATTTGTAACGCCTTGTTATCATTTTTATCGCGGAAGATAGGTACCACCACATACTTATTGGCAATATAAAAATTGGCGTACGATGCTGGCAAGCGTTGGTCTTCATAAACAATGGGTGAAGGCATGGGCAGTTCAACAATGTTGAGCTGCTTTCCATTTTCCAAGCGAAGCTTACGGAGTTCTTTTAAATTATCTTGTAAAATCTCGTAATTCTCATCGCCCTTGTTCTCCTCTACAATCGTCACCACGGTATCGCTGTTTACAAAGCGAGTGAGATCATCAACGTGCCCATCGGTATCGTCTCCGATTATTCCATCGCCCAACCAGAGAATATTATTTACTCCGTAATAGTTGATAAGGTATTCTTCAATCTGTGATTGGCTCAAATGCGGATTACGATTTGGGTTGAGCAAGCAAGCGCGTGTAGTCAGCAGGGTGCCGCTGCCATTAAACTCCACCGATCCGCCCTCCATCACAATGCCCGGATGCGCCACGGGAATGCCGTAATGCTTCGCAATCAATGTCGGGATCACATCGTCCAAATCGAAGGGTGGGTATTTTCCGCCCCATGCGTTGTAGCCCCAATCCACAATCATTTTTTTCTTTTCCGTGGGATGAATTAAAAATGCTGGGCCATGATCGCGGCACCACGCATCGTTGGTCGGGTGAAAAAAGAAATGAATGTTGGTAAAATCTGCGCCTATTTTTTCCAAGTGTGAAACGGCAAACCGCTTCATTTTTTCATCGGCAACATTAATGTTCACTTTCTCGCCTTCCGCCACCAGTTTAATAAACTGCGCATACACAGGAAATATGGTATCTATCTTTCCAGGCCATGAGGCTTCTTTGTGAGGCCAGCTGAGCCAAGTAGCGGTGTGTGGAGCAAATTCTGCCGGGAAGTGGTAGCCGAGTTGTTTGGGAGTGCTCATAAAAAAGTTGGCAGTCCGCAGTCTGCAGTCTGCAGTTTGTGGCCTTACCTGCCTACTGCTGCCTGCCTACTGCCGACTTTTAAATTATTCTTCGTCAATAAATCTTTTCGTAATCGGCTGATAAGAATCAATCCGTCTGTCGCGCATAAAAGGCCAGTGCACGCGCACGCTATCGGTTTTGTGCACATCAATTTCAGTAACATTCACTTCTTCGTTTTCATGCGATGCTTTGTAGAGAATGGTGCCGAGCGGGTTGGCGATGAATGAGCCTCCCCAAAATTTCATCGCACCGTTTTGTTCAAAGCCTACACGGTTCACGCTCACCACGTGCAATCCGTTGGCCACGGCATGGCTGCGTTGTATGGTTTGCCACGCATCGTATTGCTCGGTGTTGGTGGCTTCATCTTGCGAAGTGGCCCATCCAATGGCAGTCGGATAAAATAAAACTTCGGCACCCATCAGCGCGGTAATGCGGGAAGCTTCTGGATACCATTGATCCCAACATATAAGTATGCCGATGGTCGCAAATTTGGTTTTGAATACGTTGTAGCCTAAGTCGCCCGGAGTGAAATAAAATTTTTCATAATACGATGGATCATCGGGGATGTGCATTTTGCGATACTTGCCCAGATAGGTTCCATCGGCATCAAGCACGGCCGTGGTGTTGTGGTAAATGCCTTGGGTTCTTTTTTCAAAAAGCGAAGCGATGATCACTACACCTAATTCTTTGGCAACTTCCGCAAGTGCATCGGTTGTGGGGCCAGGAATTGTTTCCGCCAAATTAAAGTTGTCATAGTCTTCTGCATCGCAGAAGTAAAGTGAAGTGAATAGCTCTTGCAGGCAAACGATTTGTGCACCTTTGGCTGCAGCCTCGCGAATTTTTGTGACAGCCTTCTGTAAATTCTCAGAAGGGGTTTTTGTGCAGCTCATCTGCACTGTGCCGATTTTAACCAGTTTGCTCACTTTGAAAGTGGATTAAGCAACAAAGTTAAAATTTTACCATCACTCCACGAGCGTTATCTTTCTACTTTTTCAGATTCTCATCCAAAAATTTGAGCACCTCTTCCGAGGCCTTGATGTTGTTTTCTTTTTTCACAAAACCGTGGCCTTCATCGGGGAAGATGACGTATTCCACCTTCACCCCATTTTTGCGCGCATTGGCAACAATCTCGTCAGATTCTACTTGCAACACGCGAGGGTCGTTGCTGCCCTGCAACACAATAAACGGGTGTTTTATTTTATCGGTGTGAAACAGCGGTGATTTTGCATACAGCGCCACGGAGTCTGCGGAATTTGGATCGCCTAATTCAACATATAATGCTTTGCGCTGAGCTTCCCACCACGAGGGGATACTGCGCAACGTTCTGATCCAATTAGTAACACCAAACAAGTTGACACCTACCTGAAACTCCTCGGGGGCAAATGTGAGTGCGGCCATTACCATGTAGCCACCATAGCTGCCGCCATAAATCCCAATACGATCTGTATCAATGTAAGGTAGTGTAGCCAAAAACTTTTTAGACTCCACGCAATCCCTCAAATCTTCATTGCCATGCTTTCTGTCGTCTGCTGCGAAAAATGTTTTGCCGTAGCCAGAGCTTCCACGATTGTTCACAGCCAGCACTGCATAGCCATGATTTACCAAATGCTGCAAAGCGGCAGAATAATTTAAACGCGTTTGTCCACCCGGGCCACCGTGTATCCACAAGAGTGCCGGCACTTTTTGGCCTTCTTTAATTCCTTTGGGCTTGTACAATAAACACGGGATTTCCATTCCATCAAAAGATTTGAACCGCACCACTTCACCCGCTACCAAATCATCGGGATTGATTTCTTTGGTCATGGTGTTAGTTAACTGTTTTACTTCTTTTGTTTCGAAATTGTAAACGAACAAATTGCTGGGCGACTTAGAACTGCTCACATAAAATGACATCAACTTTTCACTATCTGAAATGTTCACACCAGTGATATCTCCTTCGGGTAATCCTTCAATGGAAACAAGCTTGCCACCATCCTGCTCATGGTAGATTTTTATTTCGGTGCGGGCATCGTTGTTAATAGCCACTACGCGGTACTTACCATTGCGCGAGAGGTATGCATACATAACATCCCACGGGTGCTCTTCTACTTTTTTCTTTTCGCCTGTGGCAATGTTGTAGCTGGCGAGGTACATGAATTCACTACCTTCGTCCGTCAGGTAGTAAAGTGTTTTTCCATTTAAGCTAAAATACTGCGCATTGTATTGTGCATCGCCCTCATGTGGCGAAAGTAATTTCACTTCGCCCGTTTGCGTATCAAGCAAGTACATGTTCGAGTTATTGGTGGTGAGGGTTTCGCTCAGCGCCACGTAGCGATCATCATTTGAAATAGCATCGGGGTTCAGTCCTTTCTCGTTTTTATACAATAAAGTTGATGGGTAAACTTTCGTTTCTCCGCCACTTATCTGCACACTGTATAAATCAAAAAACTTTTTATCGCGACTATTAGATGAATAGTATAGAAGTTTTTTGTTATAACTCCATCCTGCAAATTGCGCCTTGGCGGTGCTGTCTTGAATCAAATCAAAGATGGAACCATCTGGGTTGCGCACATAAAGGTGATTAATTTCATTACCCCCTTTGTCGCTGGTGTACAATACACGGTCATCGCTGGGAAAATACGACTGACTGAAAATGGCATCAGTGGCTGAAGTGGTCAATTGTTTTTCTTCACCTGTTTTCAAATCGATTTGGTAGGCATTGAAGATGCCGGTAGCCCGGCTGTTATAAACAATCTTAGACTCATCGGCAGAGAAGGCTCCTCCGTTAATCGGCACAGTGTTCATAAACTGTGCGATGGTATATTGCTGGGGCGGAGTCTCTTTGGGAGTAGAGCAGGCGGCTATCAAAATAGCGAGAGTGAAAAAACTAGAGTGTTTCATTTTGTTTTTGTTTTTGGGTGAACCAATGTACAATTTTTAACCTAACAATTGGTTAAAAATACACTAACGGCATCGCTTTTTGATAAACCCCAAGTCGCAAAGTTTTTCTACCTTTGCAAACGTTTTAACAAACCCATTTTTTATGGTACAGACCATCACCACTAGCCAAGAAGCAATCGCCTTAGAAGATAAATTTGGGGCGCACAATTACCACCCCATTCCGGTTGTTCTTAACCGTGGCGAAGGTGTGTTTTTGTGGGATGTGGAAGGGAAAAGATATTATGATTTTTTGTCGGCCTATAGTGCTGTGAACCAAGGGCACTGTCATCCCCGCATCATCAATGCGTTGATCGGCCAAGCGAAAGAATTGACACTTACCTCTCGTGCTTTTTATAACGATAAGTTGGGCATAGCGGAAAAATTTGTGTGCGATACATTCGGTTACGAAAAAGCTCTTTTCATGAACAGCGGTGCCGAAGCCAACGAAACCGCTATTAAACTTGCACGCAAGTGGGGTTACACCAAAAAAGGGATCGCAGAAAATCAGGCAGTGATTGTGGCCGTGAAGAAAAATTTTCATGGTCGTACCACCACCATTATTTCTGCCTCCACTGATCCTAGCTCTACTAAAAACTTTGGCCCCTTTATGCCAGGGTTTGAAATTGTAGAGTATGATGATGTGGCAGCATTGGAGAAAGCGCTGAGCAACCCCAATGTGTGTGGGTTGTGGATTGAACCCATTCAAGGTGAGGCGGGCGTATATGTGCCACACGATGGATATTTGAAAGCTATTGAGAAATTATGTCGGCAACACAATGTGTTGCTGATGATGGACGAAATCCAAACCGGCATTGCACGCACAGGCAAGATGTTGGCAAGCGACCATGAAGATGTGCGAGCCGATATTTTGATTTTAGGGAAAGCATTATCGGGCGGGGTGTTGCCCATTTCGGTGGTGTTGGCTGATGACGAAATTATGTTGGTGATTAAGCCGGGCGAGCACGGTTCAACCTTTGGGGGCAACCCGTTGGCCGCTGCCGTGGTGATGGCGGCATTGCAAGTGGTGAAAGACGAAAAGCTTGCAGAGAATGCGGAGCGACTAGGAAAAGTTTTCCGCACCCGCATGAATGACTTAATGAAGCGCACCAATAAAATTACATTAGTAAGGGGTAAGGGTTTACTAAACGCTATCGTTATCAACGAGTTGATAACGATAGCGTTTAGTAAACCCTTACCCCTTACTAATGTAATT
>JBJTHA010000094.1:0-7057 GCA_046094265.1 Cytophagales bacterium | reverse complement strand
GCCTGGGGGTTTCCTTACCACCTGCCATGTCTTTTTATCTTTAAGTTTAAATAAAACCCTTTTAAAAAATTAGTTTCCGCCACCTTTCATGGCTGTTAACATGCTGCCATACACTTTATTGAGAGCCGTAATGTTGTTGGTTAAACTACTCAATTCCGTTGTAAACTTGCCCGTGTTTTCGCCTACTTTAGAAAGACCCTGCATAGCACCAGTCAAACTTTCGTAAAACTTATTCATGTTTTTCACGTGCGAGTCAGCATCTTTCAACTCCATTTCATAGATCGTATTTAAAGCTGCCAAATTCTTGGTCACTTTTTGAACCTGTGTATGATATTCGCTCGTATCTTTCGATGCGTCTGCCATCGCACCCACTGCCTTCATCGCAGTGCCATATGACTTGTTCATTTCCATTAGCGAAGAGGCAGCTGCTTGCACATTCTTTGCATATTCGTTAGTTGCCACAGCAGCGTTTGAAAGGTTATTCATTTGGCTGGCAGATGTTGCCAAATTTGTCAAGCCCTTACCCAAATTATCCAATAAGTTTTGATCTACTTTGGCAGTTTTCAGCATCTCATCAATTTTCAAAAGAGGAGATTCGCCAGCACCCGAGCGATTGCTAATGCGAGTGGCAGTTTGGTTAACAGGTGCTTCGTAATCTTCTGCCAGTTCAGGGTATACTTTTGACCAATCTATTTCAGCATGCTTAGGCTCAAATGCGCTTAAAAAGAAAATTACTGCCTCTGTGCCCAACCCTAAAATCAACATTTGATTTGCACCTTCCCAGTGCTGGATTTTGAACAAAGCACCAACAATTACAACAGCAGCACCAATTCCATATACTTTGGGCATGATGGCCGTAAAAACTAAATCAACGAGTCCGCCTTTTTTCTTTGCCATGGTTCTTTAGGATTTAGGGTTAGGTTCTAGAGTTTTTCTTTAATTAATATAATCGTTAAAAATTATTCGAATTCGATCCCAGACGAGCGACCAAGGTTAGTCATGGCACAGCGGAAACCGATGTAAGCGCGAGTTGAGTCTTTGTACTCGAATGTTCGAGTACCTGTTTCTAAATAATAAGCTACATCTTTCCAAGAGCCACCTCTCACCACCTTGCGTGCGTTATACTTTTCCTTTGAATTACCTTCTTTATCGTAGGCATTTTTATCGATAAACTGTGGGTTCAAATCCCACACGGTGGGTACTGAAGCAGGGTTGAAATCGTCCAAGCACCACTCGGCCACATTGCCCGACATATCAACCAAACCATAATCATTTGCGAAAAAGGTACCGACTGGCGAAGTGTAAGCGAAGCCGTCATCAAAATAGTTTCCTCGCCCTGGCTTAAAGTTGGCCAGCATACAGCCTTTTGCATTACGGATATACGGGTTGCCCCATGGATACTTATTCATATCGCGACCACCGCGTGCCGCGTATTCCCACTCTGCCTCCGAGGGAAGCCGGAATGCTGGCATAGGAGGTTGACCACCATTAACTTGACGCCACTCATTTAAGAATGCGGATCGCCATTTTCCAAAGAAGTTAGCAGCCTCCCAACTTACCCCTACCACAGGATAATCTTGGTAGCCGGGGTGTTGCCAGTAATAGTCCACCAATGGATCGCCCATGTGATGAGAAAAATCCTTCATCCACACGGTAGTATCCGGATAGTACTTGGCCATAAACTCTTGTTGGGTAACAGCTGGAAAATTGGTGAGTTGCGATCCGCCCTCGGCACCTAGGAAAAACTGAGTGAATTGCAGGTATTCATCGTTGGTTATCTCCGTTTCGTCCATAAAAAGAGGGCCAATGGTGATCTGCTTGTTAAAGTTTATTTGAGTAGACGCTGGATCTTCGTCTGCTTGACCCATGTGGAATGTACCCGCTGGAATGGGTACCATGCCGTACGGAATAATCATTGTCCAAGGTTGTTTACTTTCAATTATTGATTGACCCACCACTTCGCCTTGTGCATCTCCGCCTCCTTTTTTGCCTCCGATACCCAACAAGCCGCAACCGCCTAGAAAGAGTGCCACCACCGCCATCAAAGTATTCGACAGAATTCGCTGAGAAATAATTTTCTTCATAGGTTATTTTTTTCTTACACCTCCGATTGTTCGAAATACCAACGAACTGACCCGAAAGTTAGTCTTTTTGCTAATCACTAAGGTCGCGAAAATCAATAAAATCTTACAAAAGCCAAAATTTTTTTGATTTTAATGTCTGTAACGGGGGGTTCTAACAACTTTTTTCCCGCTACCCGGGTTTACCGGAAGTTCGTACGACAACATCAATTCATGCGAAGTGGCCGCTTTACCAGCTTGCTCAATTAAAACATAATCTAACGCGTAGCCTAATTTAAAGGACTTATCTTTTAATAAAGAGTATCCCAACATAAGATTGACAGATTCAGATGTTCTAAAACTTGCACCTAACCACATCGTGTCTTTATAGTAAGCTATCCCACCCGCATTAAACGATGTCTTCGATAAATCGGAATAAAGCAGTCCCATAAATTGAAACTTCAGATCAAAATTTACCTCGTAAAAGTACCCACCCGTTAAGTAATAGTGGGGTTCTAAGTATCCCCTAAAATTTTTTACTCCAAAATCGAAGGACGATTTCAACAGGTGATTGACACTAAAGCCAACATAGTACTTCTCTTTTCTCCAAAACACACCTATGCCCAAATCCGGTTTTATTTGAGATTCTGGGCCAAACTTTTTGGAACCATCTGGGGTAAGGAAATACGGATCTGCGGGATCCACATAACGATACTGACCATAGTCAAATGTCTGAGAATACATTCCCGTTCGTATGCCTAAACTAAGTTTACTATTTTTAATACCGAGGTGATAAGCATAGGTAACTTGCGCATCCAAATTATTTTGAACCCCCAATCTATCATTTACAATTTGAGCCCCAAACCCACTATTTAATTTGAAAATAGGTGTGGACATTGTGATTATTTGAGTGTTGGGTGCGCCCCCGCCAGCATTTGTAGGGGTGTAACCAAGCCATTGACTTCTATGTAATGCCGTAAATTTTGTGACCCCCTCAACACCTGCAAATCCAGGGTTGTAATAGAGTGTATTAAACATGTAATGAGTGAACTGCGGGTCTTGCTGTGCTAGCAATTGAGCCATGAAACCCACGTAAAAAATGAAAGACAGTAGTAGCTTCTTCACTCGCTTAACTTTGAAAACAGACTTAAAGATAAATCAAAAAAACATAATCAGACAAATTGATGCAATTAAAGTATAGTAAAAAATGACTGTTTATAATAACGTAAGAGTGAACACTTTATTTAATTCCATTAGCCTTTTTCACGTAGAGTTCCAGCGCACCTGTCATAGACGGTGCATTGGGCAGAGGTGCTTCGATATCTAAAATCAGCCCTGCATCGCGCACGGCCTTGGCGGTAGTAGGGCCAAATGCAGCCAAACGTGTGTTGTTTTGCTTAAATTCGGGAAAGTTCACGAACAACGAATTGATGCCCGAAGGGCTGAAAAACGCAAGAATATCATAGTATACGTTAGTGAGGTCGCTCAAATTTGCAGCTACTGTATGATTAATCACTGCTTCGGTATAGGTGTAACCGTTAGATTTCAAAAAATCAGGAATATCGCTTTTGCGGATGTCGGAGCATGGAAATAAAAACTTCTCACTCCTATGCTTTTTAATGATCTCGAGTAGATCTTTTGTATCCTTCAATCCAGAAAATATCTTTCTCTTTCGGATAACAATGTACTTTTGGAGGTAATTTGACGTTTGGTCTGAAATGCAGAAGTACTTCATATCGGCAGGCATGTCTAACTTCAACTCTTGACATATCGCAAAGAAATGATCGACTGCATTACGTGAAGTAAAAATGATTGCGGTGTGCTGGAGTATATCAACCTTTTGTTTGCGAAACTCGCGGAGTGGTACAGCTTCTACCTGAATAAACGGACGAAAATCGATTTTGATGTTATACTTTTCGGCCAACTTAAAATAGGGAGACGCGGGGTCAGTGGGGGCTTCCTGTGTGACCAAGATGCTTCTCACTTTTCGCATCCGGTCAGTAGCAGTGTCAGTCATAACAGCACGAATCGATTTGGGCTTAATACAGAATTAATTTCGTTAGTATCAGTAACGGAATTATTTCTGAAACGCAAAGGTAGGAAAATAAATGAAAGAAATGGAAGTGCAACCGAGCCATTAATTTAATATAAGCCACCACAGTGGCTACCAGAAACAATGCGATGAGTAAGTACAGTTGGTAGTAAAAAAATAAATCGGAACGAACATTCAACAATACGAAAGCAAATTCTATTACAACCAGAATTGCAACCGAGATAAAAATCACGCGCACGAAATTGAAAAACTGAAATCGAATCATGTCTTTGAAACCAAATAGGGAGGCAAAAATGGCAGTCCAAGACAATTTCATCATCAACAAAGTAGCAATGCCAAGCGAGAGCAACAACCATTGTAAAAACGCATGTACCGTATTTTTGACCTGAAATATTTTGGAAAGCAGGGTGACGGGCCCCATACGGTGAAAGGCCACCAAAAGAATGAGTGCCAGAAAGCAACTGCCGAAAAAATAATATAAGATGTTGACGCTGGAAGCGATGCGCAAACCAAAGCCGCTCTCTGGACGGTCGGCCGATATAAATAGCTTCGACACATTAAAGTAGTCTCGCGTAAGTACCGGGTTGGTTCGTAAAAACAGCGTGAATGATATGAGGAGGATAAGCGATGCAAGAAGGGCGAAATCCAAAAAATAATTTCCTTGGCGCGGCAACACATCTAACGGATCGGCCGCGGTTCTCTGCCACTCTATTGTTGTTGCAACATTGCTAAAGCCCGAAGCCGAGAAAACGCCTAAAAAAATCTTTGTGGAATAAAATTTCGCTAGGCTATCGATGGAAAAACGTTTTACGCCTTGGCCGGTCCAAATCAACTTTGAATTGATCCAAACAGAGTAAGGGTGTCTGCCTTGGATTGCAAGCATTGCTCTTTTGTGGGAAGTGGCGGGAATCCAGCAGTAGATGGACGAAGTATTTTGCGACTCAAACTTCACGAAGCCCCGGGCAGATGCTACGAGCCACTGATCCTTTAAATCAACGGTGGTTGGCTGATTTTGTGTGTATGCAATTGGAGCATCCAACATGATTAACAGAAAAACGATGGAAGTGGCGAGGAGGCGCATTAAAAAAAAGCGAATTTAGCCGTTCGAAACGAAACCACCATCAATGGCCGGGCTGTATCTGCATATTCCGTTTTGCAAACATGCATGTTATTACTGCGACTTTCATTTCTCCACGAATCGGCAGAAAACAGATCAACTGGTGAAGGCCATCGGTAATGAACTACGTTTTCAAAAAGAATACCTGGGTGGCGAAGCCATTGAGACAATTTATTTCGGTGGCGGAACACCTTCATTATTAACGTATGAACAAATTTCTTTTTTGCTGACAACAATTAAAAATTTATTTGCCATAACCGAAACTCCCGAGGTGACACTCGAAGCCAATCCGGATGATTTAACTTCTGAAAAATTGAAAGCATTGCGTACCGCAGGCATTAACCGACTGAGCATAGGAATACAGTCTTTTGATGATACAATCTTGCGATTTTTCAATCGGGCGCACAATGCTGCGCAAGCAGAAAAGTGCATACGCGATGCGCATGTGGTGGGCTTCACTAACCTAAATCTCGATTTAATTTTTGGCGCGCCCTATCAAACAATGCAAACTTTGGAGCGAGACCTGAGCCGCTTTATTGATCTTGCTCCCGAGCACATCTCGGCCTATTCGCTGACAATCGAAGAAAAAACAGTGTTTGGCCATCAACTCAAAAACGGTACCTTTTCGGTGTTGCCTGAAGGGCAAGTGGCAGAACAATTCAAATATATAATGAAACGCTTAGAAGAGGAGGGCTACGAGCAGTACGAAATTTCTAATTTTTGCAGGCCGGGATACTACTCGAAGCACAACACCAGTTATTGGCAGCAAAAAAAATATCTTGGGGTAGGCCCCAGCGCCCACTCGTACGATGGCCAGTCGCGTCAGTGGAACGTGGCGAATAATCAGTTGTATATACGATCGCTGGCGCAGGGAACAGTGCCTTTTGAGCGCGAGATGCTTACGCGGACAAATCAGATCAACGAATATTTTTTTACCACACTGCGCACCCGTTGGGGTACGGACTTGACATTCCTACGAAAGGCTTTTGATTTTACCCCCGACCCCCGAAAAATTAATATGCTAAAAAATCATAGTCTGATTAAGATTGAAAACGAGCGACTTACGCTTACCCTTTCGGGCAAGCTGCTGGCCGATAAAATTGCACTTGAATTTTTTATTGACGAGGGTTAGATTTTTTGAGCCACGCCTGTTGCTCTATCGGCAAAAAAGATTTCTCCTCACTGATTCTTAGGCATGTGATCGAGTTGGGATTATTGGGGAACTCCTTATTTTCTGAGTTAGGTTTATCAAAACAAAAAACAAGACGCTAAGACACCTTGTCAGTATTTTATCCTACTGCAAAATCTGGGTTAAACCGTGGAAGTCGAAAAACAGATAAACTTGTAGGCGTGAAAAAAGCGATAGCGTTGAGCAGCAGAAATGCAAAAAACAAAAAAGAGAAAAGTAGTTTTACTTTTCTCTTTGTATTTGATTGTTTCATCGATTAATTCTTCTTCTTCTTGAACAAGTTATTGAGCTTGTTTTGAAGCGCGTCTTTGATTGGGTCAGTCTTGGTGCTGTCTTTTTTGGTTGAATCAGCTTTGGCGCCTCCACCCAAAATGTTGTTGATCACATCTTTGGCTGGAGAATCTTTCACTAAGTTTTGCACGGCCTCGGTTGCTTTCTCTTGTGCCACATTTTTCACCGCTTCTTTTACTTGCTCTTTTTGTTCTTTCATATTTAATGTGAACTTAGGAGAGGTCATGGTGCCACCAAGGGTAATAGGTATTGGTACCTCTGAATTCGGATTTCCGCTAGGGTTCAAAAGTCCGCTAAGCTGTGAGCCTAACTTCCCGGCAGGCACCATTAACTTCAAATCATAGTTG
>JBJTHA010000093.1:0-3758 GCA_046094265.1 Cytophagales bacterium | reverse complement strand
AAAAACTTTATCGTAAAAATTTTGCTTGTACATTTAATAAATCTTTATATACCAGTGATTGCCGATGAATAGTTTTAAAAAACATTTGGAACCGGTTGCTTGATTGTAAGGCCCGCGAATGACGTAAACGACTATGAGATTGGTTTGCGCCATCAACTACCCGTAATTGACACAATTAATGACGATGGCACGCTCAATGAGAAATGTGAATTGCCACAATTTTTTGGTAAAGATCGGTTTGCTGTGCGGAAACAAATTGTAAAAGACTTGCGCGAAGCTGGGCATTTGGTAAAAGAAGAAGAGTTCATTACCCGCATCGGACGTTCGGAGCGAACAAACACCGTAGTTGAACCCAAACTCTCACTGCAGTGGTTCATCAAAATGAAAGAGATTTCGGTGCGCGCCAAAGATGCGGTAGAGAAAGATGAAGTGAAATTGTATCCTGCTAAGTTCAAGAACACCTATCGCCACTGGATGGAGAACGTGCGCGATTGGTGCATCTCGCGTCAACTGTGGTGGGGCCACCGCATACCCGCGTGGTACGCGCCTGATGGCACCTTTGCTGTGGCTGAAACACGTGAACAAGCATTCAACATTCTCAAATCTCAGATCTCAAATCTCAAATCTGAAGATGTAACGCAAGACCCCGATGTGCTCGACACTTGGGCATCTTCATGGCTATGGCCGATAGAGGTATTTGATGGTTTCCGCGATGAGTATTTCAAAAACGGAAAAATCGACATGCAAAAGAATGCGGATTTGGCTTTCTTCTATCCAACACAAGTATTGGTGACCGCACCTGAGATATTATTCTTTTGGGTAGCGCGTATGATCATTGCAGGCTA
This sequence comes from Cytophagales bacterium, assembly GCA_046094265.1. Lineage (GTDB taxonomy): Bacteria > Bacteroidota > Bacteroidia > Cytophagales > Cyclobacteriaceae > ELB16-189. The sequence goes on along the minus strand of JBJTHA010000093.1, from coordinate 2,913 downwards.
TGAATACTTAGACCAGAAGCCTTTTGAAGATGTTTATCTCACAGGCATTGTGCGCGATAAGCAAGGAAGAAAAATGTCAAAGAGCTTGGGCAACTCGCCCGACCCGCTTGAGTTGATAGAAAAGTTTGGAGCCGATGGCGTGCGCACAGGTATGTTGTTTAGCTCACCCGCGGGCAACGATCTGTTGTTTGACGAAAAGCTTTGCGAGCAGGGTCGCAATTTTGCGAATAAGATTTGGAATGCATTTCGTTTGGTGAAGGGCTGGACAACATCAACTGAACAACAACCCCAAGAAAACAAAGTGGCGACCGAATGGTTTGAGTCAAAACTAAACCAGGCAATTAATGAGTTGAATGATCATTACAGCAAGTACCGAATGAGTGACGCGTTGATGACCGCTTATAAGTTGACTTGGGATGATTTCTGCAGTTGGTATTTGGAAATGGTAAAACCAGAGTTTGGCAAACCAATTGACCAAGCAACGTACCATAGGACAGTTGACTTTTTCGAAACCATTTTAAAGCTGTTGCACCCATTCATGCCCTTTATTACAGAAGAACTGTGGGGCGAGTTGAAAGAAAGGCCAAACAGCGAGCGATTGATTGTGGCGGCTTGGCCTACAGGAGGCAAAGCTAACAACGCTGTATTGCAACACGGGGAACATGCATTTCAATGCATTACAGAGATAAGGAATTTGCGTAACAGCAAAAGTATTTCGCCAAAGGAAAGTCTAACACTTCTTCGCAAAGAAGAACAATCGTTAATGGGAGACTTTTGGCCGGTGATTACCAAACTTTCTAACTTGAAAGAAGTGAAACTGACGAGCGAAAAAGTAAATGGTGCTGCTGGCTTCATGATTAAGTCTTCTGAGTTCTTTGTGCCAATGGAAGGCAAGTTGGACGTAGCCAAGGAACGTGAGTTGATGATAAAAGAATTGGAATACCAAAAAGGCTTTCTGGCTTCAGTTGAAAAAAAGCTATCAAACGAAAAATTTGTTGCCAACGCAAAAACAGAAGTGATTGAAATTGAAAGAAAGAAGAAAGCGGATGCGGAGGCTAAGATCAAGGCTTTGGAAGAGACTTTGAAGAATTTGTAATAAGATTTCGCTAGATTTGTTCTGTGAAAATCGCAGTAAAAAATCAGGTATCAAAAAACTCAAAAGGCGCAGCCATTTTTAAGAAAATGCTTAGCGACAAAAAGTTTATTCATGAGCATTTGAAAAAAGGAGGCAAACTTTCCGATCTTAAAGACAAATTCGACTTTGCCAAGCCCGTATCCTTTACAGGAAAATAATGACTACTCTTCTGAATTTGTTACCGACCAAGCTGTAACATATTCAGTCTATTTTCTTAATTATAGCGTTCTGTTTAGCAACTACCCAAAATTTGCTGAACATATCTTCACCTTCAATATTGACGTGATTAATGGTAATCCTGATGAAAACCAACTCGATGAGCGAATTGGTCTAACCATCGTATATATTTTTCAAGTTTTCTTTCACAGTTTTCAAAATGTAGCCATTTATGTTTGTGATAACTTAGATGATCGACACCTGGCCAGAAAGAAGAAATTTGATAATTGGTTCTGGAGGTTCAATGATGGCAGTTTGATTAAACAAGAAAATTTAGCTGTCGTGGAAGGAGTCGAAATCTACAATTCGATGATAGTTCATAAGGAAAATCCGAACTTGAAAGAAATCATTCTTGCCTTCAAAGAACTAAACATGAGGGCGGATAACAAATAGTCGACAATGACCAAAGTCAATCATTTTTCACAAGAAGAACGCGAGCGGTACAGCCGACATTTTGTGTTGCCTCAGTTTGGTGAGAGCGCCCAGCAAAAATTATTACAATCGCGGGTGGCGGTGGTAGGTGCTGGTGGGTTGGGCTGCCCGGTATTGCAATATTTGGTAGCAGCAGGCGTTGGTCACATTGCCATTTTTGACCATGACAACGTAAGTCTTTCAAACTTACAAAGGCAAATACTTTATACTGCTGCCGACCTCAATCAACCAAAGGCACAAGTGGCGGCAGAAAAACTTCGAGCCCTCAACCAACACGTGCAGATCGACTCATTTGTAAATCAGTTGAATACTTCAAATGCACTTGGTTTACTTAAGGGATTCCAGTTGATCATCGATTGTACAGATAACTTCCCGACAAGGTATCTTCTAAATGACGCCTCCGTGCTGTTGGATATTCCGCTCATTTATGCATCTATTTATCGTTATGAAGGGCAAGTGGCCGTTTTTAATTACCAACGCTCTGCCAACTATCGCGATTTATATCCATTGCCCCCACGCCCAGAAGCGGTAACCAACTGCGAAGAAGGCGGTGTGCTCGGGGCGTTGGCGGGAATTATCGGAAGTATGCAAGCAAACGAAGCAATAAAGGTATTGGCTGGCATTGGCGATCCTTTGGTAAACAGACTTCTGGTTTTTGACTCATTGACGATGGAGAGCCAAATCATTCAAATCGCTGATAAAAATGAACGAAAAAACATTTTGGGTTTGATTGATTATGATGACTTTTGTAATGCTCCAAAAAAAACAACAAACATGAAAGAAGTAACTGTGCAAGAACTAAGAGCCTTAAAAGATTCGAAGGCCAACTTTCAACTCATTGACGTGCGTGAACCACATGAGTTTGACATCTGCAACCTTGATGGGGAATTGATTCCACAAGCAGAAATTCCGCACAACGTAGATAAAATCGCCAAAGACAAACAAGTGGTGATTCATTGCCGTAGTGGTGCGCGCAGCGGTAATATGGTGAAGTGGCTGGAATCGAATCACGGGTTCACTAATCTTTACAACCTGAAGGGCGGGATTTTAGCTTGGGCAAAAGAGATTGACACCAGCATGCCGACATACTGATGTGAATTGCCGTGAGAGGAGATCAGATTTTCTTAGTT
>JBJTHA010000092.1:0-8328 GCA_046094265.1 Cytophagales bacterium | reverse complement strand
TGTACAATGTGTACTTTTACAACGATGCGGGCATCATGCGGCCCGAATCAAAATACGAAATAAATTCGTTGTTAGATATGATGAGGGAAAACCCAAAATACAAAATTAGAATACACGGCCATACCAATGGCAACTCGTACGGGAAAATCATTTCGATGGGTGAATCGCAAAACTTTTTTGCCATAACAACCGATGTCAAAAACGGATTCGGTTCAGCCAAGAAACTTTCTGAGGAACGTGCAAAGGTGGTTCGGCAATACCTGATCAAAGAAGGTATTGACCCGACACGCCTTCAAGTAAAGGCATGGGGCGGCAAGCGCCCCCTTTATGATGAAGACCATGCGCAGTCGCATTCCAATCTGCGGGTAGAAATTGAAATCATTGCGGATTAATTTTTCTATTGAACTTTCTTGCAATAGAAAATATCACAGGTGGTCTTTTATACAAAGTATTATCAATGTTGATGATAAATTACTATTTTGCGTTTATCTAACCTAGATTTTCATGAGCAGAACCCTCGTAACCCTGTTGCTAACAGTTTTTACGTTTCAATCTTACTCCCAGATTTCTTATTACGTAAACATCGGTGCTTTCAAAAAGACCGCTAACGCTGATCGTCTTGTTGCCAAATCAAAACTTCAGGGTTACGAAAGTGATCAGGCTGTCAATCCCGACAAGCAGTTGCACTATGTGTTCGTGCTCTCAACTTCAGACAAACGAAAAGCATACGCACTTGCTGTAAAACTTCGCGTAGAATCGGAATATAAAGACGCTTGGGTTTATGAGGGTAATTTAGGTAAAGGCATCTTAGGCAATCAGCCAGATGTGAAACTTGAACCCGTTGTGGTGCCCGCAGTGGAGGAGAAAACACCTGAACCGGTGATTGAAAAGCCAGCTTTAGTAGAGCCTGCAATTGACTCTTCAAAAGTATCAGTGCCTGCAACAGATCCAAAGCCGCCCGTAGTAGAAGAGAAGCCAATACCCAAAGGAAAGCCATTTTATTTTAGGCTTCGGAATTCTGATGGCAATGAAGAAATAAAATCGGGCGAAGTACAACTGTTGGAAGGCGCTAGGGCCACGGAATACAAAACCTTCAAACCAGGGGAGGTTGTCTATCTTGAGGCACCGATCAATAAACGCGGATTATACACGATCGTTACTCAGGTAGTTGGTTATCGCCCGGAGAGAGCGGCGTTTAACTTTAAAAACCCGCAGGGTGCAAAAGGATCGGCAGGTGAGGCTATCATCGAGATTTCGCTGGTGAAAGCAAAAAAAGGTGACTATGTTGATTTTGCTAATGTGCGCTTTTACGAAAATGCTGCCTTTATGTACGCGCCTTCGCAAAATGAATTGGACGGCTTGGTAGACTTGATGAAAGAGAACCCGCGCTACGAGATTCGGATACATGGCCACGTAAATGGCAACAAACCGCGTGAGACATATACTAGAGGTTCCAATTCTGCCTTTTTTGCCCAGACTCCTTCTGCAGATGTGACAAATAAGACGATGTCAGCAAAAGAATTATCACTCAGGCGCGCGGAAACAGTGCGTGATTATTTAATCAGCCAGGGTATTGAACCAAAACGCATTTCTGTGAAAGGACAGGGCGGGAGAATACCTTTGTACCCCGATGAGGGAACGTTGAGTCAAAGTAATGATCGCGTAGAGATTGAAATTACGAAAGGAAAATAAAATTGACTTTACCCCTAAATGTGACGAGCAGTATATGCTCGAGGCATACAAGGAAGCAAAAAAGGCTTTGGAAGCGGGAGAAGTGCCAGTTGGTGCTATAGTGGTTTGCAAAAATAGAATAATCGCCCGCGGCCACAATCAAACGGAGCGATTGACGGATGCAACCGCACACGCTGAGATGTTGGCCATAACGGCTGCGGCCTACGAGTTGGGATCTAAGTACCTAGACGAATGCACACTGTACGTAACCCTGGAGCCATGCGTGATGTGCACTGGTGCACTACATTGGACTCAACTGCAACGGTTAGTATATGCTGCGGCAGATCTGCAACGTGGCTATAGCTGTATACCCAGTCCATTACTTCATCCTAAAACCCAAATCACCAAAGGCATACTTGCAGCTGAGTGTACCGATTTGTTAGTGCAGTTTTTTCAACGAATTAGAAGCGCATAAAAAAAGCCCCTGTTGGAGCTTTATCGAATATTCTTTTGAGCACTAACCTTACACGGCTTTTATTTTTTTAGCCTTCTTGTCTTCTACTTTTTTTCCATTCCGGTGTTCACCTAAAATGATGACGTCTTTGGTGGTTTCGTACTGCTTAGCTGCCTGCATCATCGCCTGCTCGCTGTCGCGGATTAAAATAAGACCGGTTTTAGCGCCTTTATTACGCACTTCAATGTACCAGCCGTCTTTTTTCTTTTTCGGTAAAATTGGAGGTCTACCCATGTTAGTTATTGATTTATGTGCTTAAAAAGCACGTTTTTAAAAACTGCACGGCAAAGATAGCCCTTTTGAAGGGGCTTTCAAACACCTAATTCATTGATTTTAAAGTTGATGCTAGTGGTTCACGTAATTTAAGAACTCCCGTTTGGTGTTTTCATCTTTGAATTTGCCCGAGAAATACGCAGTTCCAGTTTTGCTGTTGGTGTCACCTACTCCGCGAGAGGCAACGCACATGTGGTTAGCATCAATTACTACAGCAATATCAGGAGTGTTTAGAACGCGCTCTAATTCTTTTCCAATTTGCACGGTCAACCGTTCTTGCACTTGTGGTCGTTTAGCAAAGTATTGTACAAAGCGGTTGATTTTAGAAAGCCCAATTACTTTGCCAGATGAAAAGTAGGCAACATGCACTTTGCCATAAATGGGCACAAAGTGATGCTCGCAGTGCGAGAAAAAAGTGATGTCTTTCTCCACCAACATCTGATCGTAGTTGTACTTATTTTCAAAAAGGCGTGTGCTAGGGCGGTTTGCCGGATTTAAGCCGCTGAAGGCTTCTTGTACAAACATTTTGGCAACACGTTTTGGTGTGCCTTGTAGACTATCGTCAGTTAAGTCCAAACCAAGCACCGTCATAATTTCACGAAAGTGCCCTTCAATTTTCTTTATCTTTTCTTCGTCCGAAAGAGCAAAAGCATCGGAGCGGAGCGGTGTCTCATAGGATGACACAGGGTGCTCGTAGTCATCGTCATGCAGGATATTCAACGATATTTCTTTCGGTCTCATACAGTTTTATTTTTAATTCGTAACGGTTATCAATCAACGTTCTTAAAATATTCCAGATTACCACAGCAATATTTTCGGCTGTTGGATTTAATGTTTTAAAGTAAGGAGTATCTAAATTAAGGTTTTTGTGATCAAATTCTTTGAGAACATTTTCCCGAATCAAATCACTCAGGATTTTCATATCGTACACATAACCAGTTTCGGGGTCGGGCTCACCCACTAGCGTAACAATTAATTCATAATTATGCCCGTGATAGTTGGGGTTGTTACACTTACCAAAAACGGCTTCATTCTTTTCAAATGTCCAATTTGGATTATACAAACGATGTGCTGCATTAAAATGCTCTTTACGCGAAACGGCAATCTTCATGTTCAATACTAAACATGAAAATGTATAAAAGGTTCGCGTAAGGAACTTCTTAACAAAAACTATTTGTTGTGGGGAGTAATATTTTCGCACAGGCGAAAGGGTTCATTTTCGCTTGATATGATGTTTTACGATTATATTGCATAACCACTTCATCATTCAATGCATTTAGAAAACATTACAGTCATCTTATTGTTACTGGCCGTAGTAACGGCTTTAGCTGAAATCACCGATCGGGTTAAGATTCCTTACCCGGTGCTGCTTGTGTTGGCGGGCATCGCCATTAGTCTAATTCCCAATTTGCCTTCGGTGGAGATGAATCCCGAAGTAATGTTTTTGATTTTCTTACCTCCAGCTCTTTATTCTTCTGCGTGGACAACTTCATGGCCGGATTTTAAAGCCAACATTAGATCTATTTCTCTGCTTGCGGTAGGTTGTGTTTTGTTTACTACTACTGTAGTCGCAGCCATTGCGCACTATGCCATTCCAGGTTTTGGATGGCCAGAATCGTTTGTGTTAGGGGCCATCATTTCGCCACCAGATGCTGTTGCTGCCACGGCTGCAACTGTTGGCCTTAAAGTGCCGAAGCGCCTTATTACAATTTTAGAAGGGGAGAGCTTAGTGAACGATGCCACCGGTTTGATTGCGATGCGATATGCCATTGCGGCCACGGCCTCGGGTACATTTATCTTTTGGTTAGCGGGAATCAATTTTATATACGTAGCGGCAGGTGGTATTATTATTGGTTGGTTAGTGGGCTTGCTTTTCTTTTGGATTCATCGGATTACGCCAGATAATCCTACCACTGACACTACCATGACGTTTATCGCTCCCTACGTAGCCTATGTAGTGGCCGAGCAAATTCATACTTCCGGTGTGCTGGGCGTAGTTACGTGTGGTTTGTTTTTGAGCCAGCGTTCATCGCAAATCTTTAAGCACGAAGCGCGCATGCAGGCGTGGGCCACTTGGAATACGGTGATTTTTATTTTGAATGGACTCATATTTGTTCTGATAGGCCTACAACTGCCACACATTTTGTCCAACATTTCAAATCATTCTTTCAGCACCCTGCTGTGGTATGGATTGGTGGTAAGTTTAGCTACTATTCTATCGCGCATTCTATGGGTGTACCCAGGTGCTTATTTGCCGAGATTTTTTAGTAAACGCATTCGCGAGCGTGAGCCGCATCCGCCAGCCCGAAATGTATTCATTGTAGCATGGTCGGGTATGCGTGGCGTGGTGTCGTTGGCTGCCGCGTTGGCCTTGCCTATCGTGTTTGCTGACGGTACTGCATTTCCAAACCGGGATTTGATTATCTTTCTCACGTTTGCAGTAATTTTCTCTACGCTTGTGTTTCAGGGAATGACCTTACCGGTTCTCATCAAACGATTGGGCATTCAACCCGATGTGAGCACCAAAGAAATTGAAGATAAGGCGCGCCATGCCATGGCGATTTTCTTAATTGAACACATCGAAGAAAACTATTCGCTGGGTGTAGACGACAATATCCTAAATAGAATAAAATTGAAGTATGAGTTAAGGATTCAACGCCTCAACCAAAATGCCGACAATGGAAAATTAACAGATGAACAGATAAAGCAATTTTTGGATATTCAACACGCACTGATAAAACAAGAAAGAGAATTTTTAGAGGCCATGCGCAAGAATGGTGACATTGGTGACGAAGCCCTTCGTAAAATTGAACGTGAACTTGATCTAGAAGAATCGCGTTTGATGTTGGAACTAGAGGAAAGCGAATGAACTATAAATGGGTATTCTCAAGCGCAGCCAGTGCCTTAAATTTATCGTTGTGCAGTTGTTGTTTCAGTGCTTCCAAATCGTTGAACTTACTATCCAATCGGATTAACGAGTGAAAATACGCGGTGAGGTTTTCCCCGTAAATTATTTTGCTGAAGTTGAAAAGGTTTACTTCAATTACGCGCTTGGTTCCATTCACCGTTGGGCGATTGCCGATATAAAGCATACCCTTGTACAAAACCGATTCGTGGCGCACGGTAACAGCGTAAATACCATCGGAGGGTATTAACTTATGGCGCGAGTCAAGTTCAATGTTTGCCGTTGGGTAACCTAGTATCCGGCCTAGCTTGTCGCCCTTCACAACAGAACCTGTTATGGAATAAGGTCTACCTAAAAAGTGGTTGGCCGTTTCAACATCTCCGTTTTCTAAAGCATGCCTTATTTTTGAAGAGCTAACCCCAATATGGTCTACATCTTGCCTCTCAATTTCTTCTACCTCAAAACCATAGGTAGGGGCATTTACTTTCAGTTGTTCAAAGCTTCCTTCTCGATTGTTCCCAAATCGGTGATCGTATCCGATAACTAATTTTTTGGTGCCGATGGTATCAACCAAAATATTTTTGATGAACATGAAAGAAGTGATCTGAGAAAATTCTTTCGTAAACGTTAACCTCAGTAAATGCTGTATGCCTTGTTGCTTTAGTATATCTGCTTTTTCTTCAAATGTAGTGAGCAGGCGCAACGAATCATCGCCAGGTTTAAGAATTAAGCGGGGGTGTGGCCAAAAAGTAATCACTACGGTTTCGCCTCCGTTTTTCGAAGCGATCTCCTTCAGCCGCTTTACTATTTTTTGATGTCCTAAATGCACCCCGTCAAATGTTCCGCTGGTTACTACCGCATTTTCAAGTCGAGTAAAATCATCTAGGTTATAATAGATTCTCATCGGTTATTCTATTTCCTCTAAGGTTTTGGCATTCGTTAATTCAAAACTGCCGATGCGCGTTCGGCAAAGCGAACGCAAGTATGCCCCTACACCCAAATCATTTCCGAAATCGCGCGCAAGGCTGCGGATGTAAGTTCCCTTCGAGCATACTATACGAAAGCTGATTGCATTGAAATTGATTTGAGTTACTTCAAATTGAGAAACAAGCACTTCGCGTGCTTTCAACTCTACCGACTTTCCTTTTCTTGCAAATTTATAGGCACGCTTGCCATTTATTTTAATAGCTGAGTGCAGCGGTGGTACTTGCTGCAAACTGCCAGTGAGTTTTTTTGCAGCTGTAAAAATGTTTTCCTCCGTGATGTGCGATATATCCACAGCTGGTGAAACCTCTGTTTCTAAATCGTGCGAAGGTGTGGTTTGTCCGATGACAAATTCTCCACTATACTCTTTTTCCTGCCCTTGGTATTCGTCAATCTTTTTGGTGTATTTGCCAGTACAAATAACGAGTAAACCCGTGGCTAAGGGATCAAGCGTGCCGGCATGGCCAATCTTTTTTGTTTTCAATTTGTAGCGCAGTTTGTTTACCACATCGAAGGATGTCCAGTGCAGCGGCTTGTTGATTAAAAGTAGACGACCTTCTTCTGGTGTTGGCATGCTTTCCATCAGATGCTGAGCTTAACACCAGATAGGTAAAGCACGAGGATAATCACGCCTGCAATAATGCGGTAGTACCCAAAAATTTTTAATCCGTTATTGGTAAGGAAAGAAATAAATGACTTGATGGCTAACAAGGCTACAACAAATGCCACTGCGTTGCCAACGGCAAGTGCCGTGATTTCACTGGCAGTAAAGCCATTGCCAGCTTGGTAAAATTTTAAAAGTTTATACCCAGTAGCAGCGGCCATGGTGGGCACTGCCAAAAAAAAAGAGAATTCTGCTGCGGTCTTTTTGTTAAGTTTTTGAGTAATTCCACCAATAATAGTAGCGGCTGACCGAGAAACCCCTGGTACCATAGCTATGCACTGGAAGAGGCCGATTTTTAGGGCGGTAGAATAAGACACTTCGCGGGGGGCTTGCTGCTCAGATTTTTTAAACAGCCCATCGATAAAAAGAAATACGATTCCCCCCAAAATTAAAGTTACCGCTACCACTTCTACGCGTTCCAGCAATTGATCGATGTAATCATTGAATAAAAATCCAATCAAGGCGGCAGGCAAAAACGCAACAAAAAGCTTCGTATAAAAATCAACACTTTGAAAAAAACGCTTCCAATACAATACAAACACAGAAAATATGGCTCCGAGTTGAATGGCTACTGTAAATGTTTTGGTAAAAGGTGCATCTGCAATGCCCATAAGTGAAGATGCAACAATCATGTGCCCTGTTGACGAAACGGGCAAAAACTCAGTAAGACCCTCTACAATGGCCAAGATAATTGCTTCAACAATCGACATTTCTACTTGTTTTCTTTGGGTTGCTCGGGTGTATGCAGAATGGCGAGGATTTCAATTGTAAAACCAATCAAGACGATAATTGGCCCTAGGGTGAGACCTAAAAAACCGAAACCGTATGTCTGTTTGTCCATAGACATGATGATGAAACCTAGCAATAGCACAACGATACCCGCTACCATTAGCTGATAATTTTTCTTACCAAACGGCAATTTATTCATAATAATATTCAATAAAGTTCGTCTAACGAAAGATTAAGGTATTTGGCCACCGCGCGGTACGTACTCCCGAAGGCTACCACTACGCCAACTACAAGCAACAACCCCACGAGGGTGATCAACCGGTCATTGTTTTGGATTAATGCCAATTCTTCGATTCGTCTGGTGGCGAACGAAATAACGCTGACCAATAAAGCAGAGGCTATTACGCCTGCTATGATGCCGTGGAGAATGGCGCGACCTAGAAATGGCTTTTGAATAAACCAACGTTTGGCGCCCACCAATTGCATACTGCGGATAAGGAAGCGTTGAGAGAATAGTGCTAATCGGATAGTATTGTTAATCAGCAGCACAATAGTTACTAAAAGTAAGACTACCAGACTCATGAGTAC
>JBJTHA010000091.1:0-3677 GCA_046094265.1 Cytophagales bacterium | reverse complement strand
CAACAACATGCGCATGGCCATTGCTGATGATGGAGGTGCGCAAATCTCCAATGATGGTGGACAAAACTGGACAACCTACCACAACCAACCCACTGCGCAATTTTATCGTGTCACTACCGACAATCACTTTCCATATCGGATTTTAGGCGCACAGCAAGACAACACTAGCGTGCGCGTTGCCCACCGCACCGATGGCTCATCTATTTCTTCGAAAGACTGGGATGCTTTATCCATTGGCGAAAGCGCCCACTTAGCGCCCGACCCCATGAACCCGAACATCATTTACGGCAGCGACTACAAAGGCTACATGAGCATGCAGAATTTAGACAACGGTCAAGAGCGCAGCACTAACGTGTGGCCCGATTTGCCTGCCGGCTCAGGTGCCGAAGTAATGAAGTATAGATTCAATTGGAACTACCCATTGGTCTTCAGTAAGCACGATCCGAAAAAACTATATGCCGGCTCCAACCATTTGCATGTTACAACCAACGGAGGCCAAAGCTGGCAAGAAATCAGTCCAGATTTGACGCGCAACGAACCTGAAACGATCAAGTCTTCAGGCGGGCCGATTACCCAAGACAACACAGGCGCAGAGTATTATGCCAACATTTTTGTGATTGCTGAATCGCCTCACACTGTTGACGAGATTTGGACTGGCTCAGATGATGGCTTGCTGCATGTAACTACCGATGGTGGCAAGAACTGGAAAAATGTAACGCCTCCACAATCGCCTAAGTACAACATGTGGAACAGCATCGATGTGAATCCATTTGAAAAAAGCGGAGCCTACGCAGTAGCAACTTCTTATAAGTTTGGAGATTATACACCCTATGCCTACAAAACTACCGACTACGGAAAAACATGGACGGTAATTACCAATGGTATTCCGAAAGAAGAATTTGTGCGGGTGGTTCGGGCCGACCCTAAACGCAGAGGGCTTTTGTATGCCGGCACGGAAAAAGGCATGTGGATTTCATTTGATGATGGAGCAAATTGGTCGAAGTTTCAGTTGAATTTGCCGCCCGTGCCTGTTGCCGATTTGGTGATCAAAGACGACAACCTCATCGCGGCCACGCACGGAAGAAGTTTTTGGATGATTGATGACCTTACTCCGTTGCATCAAGTGAATGCCGAAATGCTGAACCGAGAGGCCTTACTTTTTAAGCCGATGCCCACTTACCGCATGCCAGCACAAGGCGGCTACCGCGAACCGCGCAAGGGCGAAGGAGAAAATCGCCCGGGCGGTTTGTTGGTGCATTTTTATTTGAAGAACCTAGACGAAAAATCAGACGTGAAACTTGAGTTTATGGAAATGGACGGGGACATTATCAAAACATTCAGCAACAAAGCAAAAGAACGCAACGAACAACTCAGCATAAAGTCGGGAGGCAACCGCTTTGTGTGGGACATGCGCTATCCCGGCTTCAAGACTTTTCCGGGAATGGTGTTTTATGGCTCACCCAATTTGGGGCCAAAGGCAGTGCCCGGCAAATACAAAGTTAGACTAACAGCTAACGGGCAAACACAAGAACAGGAGTTTGAGATTTTGAAAGACCCGCGCATCAGCACCACTGCCGAAGACTTTACCGCACAGTTTAATTTCTTAACAAAAGTACGCGACAAAGTAAGTGAGGCCAACCAAGGCGTGATTGACATCCTCAAAATCAAAGAAGACCTTGGCTATGTGAAAACTAAAATCGGAACCGATGAAAGTTTTAAAGAGCTGAATTTAGTGATCAAAAAATTCGAAGAAGAACTCACGCAAATCGAAAACAACATTCACCAGACCAAAAACAAAAGTGTGCAAGATCCGCTGAACTATGGCATCAAACTCAACAACCGGCTAGCACACTTGCTGACGGAGCAGGGCGGTGGCGACTTCAGACCGACTAAGCAAGGCGAAAAAGTGCGTGAAGAACTTACGCAAAAAGTAGATGCCGAATTGCAAAAGCTGAAGTCACTCATTAATGCCAATGTAGATACCCTCAACAAAATGATCAAAGACAAAGGTATAGACATGGTGATGGTGAAGAAACAGGCGAAAGAGATGTAGGGATTTATATTAGAATCATTACCGACTAGAAATTTATAAAATAATGACGACAAAGTTTTGGATAGAAAAAGCTTGGGGTGACTCAGTGGACAACGCAACATTTAACGACATAAAGGTTGCTATTCAAGAAACATTAAATATGGATGATGAACACGGAGCTTTTTGGGTTGGGAATTACGACAACGAGTACACAATGGAGATTCATAAGGACTTGAAACTGTTCTTTAACCCAAACAGCAATCCAAATGACCAAATTACAACACATTTAAATTCCCGGGAGGAAGTCGAAAAACTCTACCTAATGTTCATGGACAATCGTTACGAAAACATTGAATTAGAATTAAGAAAACAGAATACGCATCCAGGATAATATTCGGCCCGACATGGAAATCATTGGTACAGTTGGGCAAGTTTCATTTTTTTCAGCAGCGTCTTCCCTTGTGACCGTATGAGACATGAGAAGTAAATGCAGCTATCTATTACCCAATTCCCTCATCGCCTTAGCAAAATTTTCTTTGATGACTCTCCCATTTTGGTGGTGGCCGTTTTTCACCACCCATTTTCCGTTCACCAGTGTGCCGAGGTTTCGGTTGGAATCTCCGGTGTACACAATGGTGGCTAAACGATTCTTCTCAGAAGAGGCTTGCAGCAAGTGCGATTGTGAACTGTACACCACCGCATCCAACGGTTGGCCAATGGCAAAGTGATTTTTAGACCTGATGCCCATGGATAGACGTCCGCGTTCAATTTCCTCATTCACCATATAGGTGGCAGCATCGCCTTCAAATGTATTGCGTTGGTTGGTCACCAATCGCTGGCGATAGTCAATCATTCGAAACTCTTCCAATGGATTGATGCCAATGTGACTATCCGTGCCAATGCACCAACGTCCGCCCAACTTCACATACTCTTTCATTCGGAAAATACCATCGCCCAAGTTGCCTTCTGTGGAGGGACACAACACCACCGTTGCTTGTGATTTTGCTACTGCTTTCAATTCCGAATCGTCCAAATGGGTTGAGTGAACTAAATTGAATTGTTCATCCACTGGTAAATTTTCTAATAACCATTGCATAGGCCGTTGGCCACAAAATGCGAGACAATCGTCTACTTCTTTTTTTTGTTCTGCCATGTGGAGGTGAAACGGAATTGTTTTTGGCGCCTGCTGATGTGTTCTTTTGATATCTTCAAAGTCCACTGCACGCAAAGAATGCACACTAATACCTAATGATGCATGCGAATTTTTCTTCACTACCTCTGCGCTGGCGTCCACTAATTTGAAATAGTCGTCAACTGTTTTTGAGATAAATCGTTTTTGCCGCTCTTGCGGTGGCCGACCAAATCCACCTTTTTGATAAAACACTGGTATGAGCGTAATCTTAATACCTGCACGTTGGGCTGCGCTCACCATGCGCTCGCCCATTTCAGCTAAATGTGCGTAGGGCTTGCCGTCTTTATGGTGGTGCAGGTAGTGGAATTCTGCGACATGCGTGTAGCCAAGCCTTACCATCTCTGCATTCAAGATGGCCGCCACGTGTTCTGCCTGATCGGGATTTAAAGACAATGCACATTTGTACATTTCTTCGCGCCACGTCCAAAAGTCATCGCGTGTGCCAGCGGGGTG
>JBJTHA010000090.1:0-11197 GCA_046094265.1 Cytophagales bacterium | reverse complement strand
AATTAATGCAAGCCACCACTAATATTAGTACCGCAATTGTGATGAACACATACATGTACTTGATGTCGGCCGTTTTTTGATCAATCGTCCAATCCATTTCAGAATCGAAATGAACATCCGTAATTTTTCTGATAACTGGTTTGAATTTTACGTCCCATTTGTTTTTTGCAATAATGGCATCTACTTTTTTCTGCATATCGTCTAAAATGGCCGGAATCCGTGTGGCATCATTACACACAAAATAAGATTGAGTAAACAGATTGTTATTCCCATCCGCCATAGACGTGTTCAATAAATTCTCTAAATCGGGCATAAACGGTTTCAGTGCTAAAATATTAGCGACAAACCGCGGGCGCACGTGTGAGTTAGAAGGCAAATCTTTGATTACAGCTGTTACCATCATTTCCACTTTTTTTCCTTGCGTAGCCCAGTTGTGCACAACCGTTACCATTTGGTTTAGCGGGTCGTCATCGCCAAACAACTCTTTAGCCGCAGACTCTGTCAACACAATGGAGTTAATGCCTTTCAGAGGTTTTTGCGAGTCACCTTTATGTATTGGAAGGTAGATCAAATCGGTAATGCTTGACTCTGCCCAGATCAATTCTTCCGTCAATAGTATCCTATCTTTCGCAACATACTGAATGCTGGTGGGCATACCCCACGAAGTGTAACTAGTGATGCCACCTATGCCGGGGAAATTTGCTTGTAAGTAATTATCCCAACCTGCGGGTGCATAAGGGGCTGCCTCTTTTTCTCCATTAGGGAACGAAACCACATACCCCATTCGGTAGGTTTGATTGGCGGCTGGGTGCATGGTATCAAACGTTAGCTCATCGCGAACATACAGCACAATGAATAACGATGCCGCCAATCCAACGGCAAGGCCAAGTATATTTACAATGGCATAACCGCGTTGCTTGGCTATGTTGCGAAGGGCGAGCAAAAGATAATTGGCGAGCATACTAGTAGTAGGTTTGGCGTAAAGACGATAAAGATTGCTGCTTTGTTTGGATAACGCAGCCACACCTTACAGCTTGTAGCAACATGTTACAATTTGTGACAGATTGCTTTTGTACGGGGGCAGGACAATTTGCTACAAAATAATTCGCTCGCTCTAGGACAGACGGTGCCGTATAGGTAAACCCAAGGTATTCCCCCGTGAAAAAATTATTTTGAAAGCTGTAACCTTTCAAAATTGATGTAGTTTCCCTGCTTGAAACCCCAATTTGAAAACGCTTTCTGATAATTATTTGATGGCGCAAGTGCGCGATGGCGATCCTACCAAGCTTGGGCTATTGTATGAACGCTACAAACGACCACTTCTGGGATTTTACGTGGGACTTGTACATGATCGCGAACTGGCCGAAGACTTACTACAAAATACCTTCATTCGGATTTTAAAGTACCGGCATCTTTTTAGAGTAAGCAATGAAAATGCAGAAGGCAGTGACTTTCGAACATGGATGTTTCACATTGCACGAAATGTAAAAAACGACTACTACCGAAAAAAGAAAGTGGCGCAAGAGCCAGTAGAAAATTGGTCGGAACGAGTAGGACATAGCGAAACGCGTTCTGCCGAAATGCAAAAAGAAGACGAGCAGTACCTGCTGCGATTGGCGATGAGTAAACTGCCAGAGGAAAAACGGGAAGTGCTTTTATTGAGTAAGTACCAAGAGAAAAAATACAGCGAAATAGGAGCTTTGTTAGGCTGCACGGAAAGTGCTGTAAAGGTTAAGGTATTTCGCGCCCTGCAAGAATTGAAAGTAATCTACCAAAGATTAGAAAAAAGTTATTGAGCCATGGAAACGAAACTGCTTAACGAGCTAGTGGAAAAGTACAATAAAGGAATCGCCACGGCTTCAGAAATTGGCCAGATTGAAAATTTAATCGAAACAGGTGCTTTAGAACTCACCGCATTGAAGGGGCTACAAACCTTAGATGAACATATTTATTTATTGGAGAACAATTCACCCTCCTTAGAACAAGACCATCGGTTTTACAAAATGCTAGGCGAGGAAAACCTTTTTGAAAAATCAAAAAAAGCCTTGCCAAGCACTTGGCTAAGCTGGAAATTGTTTGTGCCCCGATTTGCCTTCGGGGCTGTGCTTCTGTTTGTAAGTGGCATGGTAGGTTATTATCTAAACTTTACTAAAAGAAACTCCGAAGTAAAACAACTTACTCAGCAAGTAACTGCCTTACGAGAAATGATGATGATTTCGCTGTTGGAAAAAGAGTCAGCCATCGAACGGTTGAAAGCCGTGAGCATTACGCAAGAGATTACAGACCCGAGTCTACAAGTAACGCAAGCTCTAATGAAAACGCTCAACGCAGACCCTAACGTAAACGTGCGGCTAGCAGCACTGGAAGCTTTGCAAGATTTTGCTGCGCAACCACATGTGCGGGAGGGACTGATTCGCTCCATTGCATTGCAAGATTCACCACTCGTACAAGTGGCACTGGCAGAATTAATGTTGGCCTTGCAAGAAAAGTCATCGGTAAGTGAACTAAAAAAAGTATTGCAGCAGAACAGAACACCAAAAGAGGTAAAAGATAAAATCAAAAAAACAATTGATGTTTTAATCTAGCCTTTATGAAAAGTTCAACGATACTCGTACTGATTTTACTTGCAAGCACGGCAACCGCCCAAATTTACTCCGACAAAATTTTGCATGAATTTACTTTGGAAAAGCACAACACCAGTAATACGCTCATTTTAGCAGACCTTAATGGGTCGATAAAAGCAGAATGAATATTAAATCAGCAAAGGAGGTGTGCTACTTAACTTTGAAACATTCAATGGGAATGTTTACCTGAGAGTGAAACAAAAACTTAAAAAATTAATATCTGTAAACATGAAAAATTTTTTGTCAACTATCTTATGCATAGTAATCACGGTAATCACAGCCAGCGGGCAGAGCGAGGTTGCCGTTCCTCTTACTGATCCTCTGAAGAGATGTAAAATCAAAGTGCACATCAATTACGGATCTATCACCATCAAAGGCACAGCGCGCAAAGATGTGTTGGTGAAATATTCTCAAGAAGACGAAGATCAAAGCGACCAGGATAATAGGAAGGTCTCGCACGCTGGCGAGGGGTTAAAGCGCATTGGCAACGGTGGCTTGGATTTAGAAATTTCGGAAGATGCTAATCTCGTTAAAATACAGTCGAGTTCTTGGAGCAAAAAAGTCAATTTAATTTTAGAAATACCTTCTGGTGCCGATGTGGGTGCCCACACCTATAATGACGGAGACTTAATAGTAAGTAACGTGCAGGGCGAATTAGAACTAAATGATTATAACGGGTCGATTTCAGCTGAAAATATCTCTGGCTCGGTGGTAGCCACTTCGTACAATGGCGAAATCAAAGTAACCTTTGATAAAGTTACTGAAGGCACACCTATGTCTTTTTCTACTTTCAACGGTGAAATTGATTTGACGTTCCCCGCTTCGCTTAAGGCTACATTCAAAATGAAAACAGACCAAGGGGAAATACTCAGCAGCTTTGATATGAAAGTGGTGAAGAACGGGCCCGTGCAGAAAAAAGAAACCAAAGGGGGAGTGTACAAAGTAGTGATTGATGAGTGGGTGAAGGGCGAAGTGAATGGAGGTGGACCCGAGCTCACAATGAAGACTTATAATGGTGATATCATCATTCGCAAAAAATAAAAAACTTGTTTCTGGTCATCACGCAGGGGTGGCCAGAAACTCCTTTTTCAACAGTGGGCAAATCTTGTATCGCTCGTCTTTTGTATCGTTGTAAACTGCCTCCAATAACTGGTATACATTTTTCACGCCTATTTTAGAGCACCACTCGAAAGGGCCAAAGGGGTAGTTGGTGCCCAACTTCATGGCCAAATCAATGTCCTCACGCGAAGCTGTGCCTTCTTGCACGGCAAAGTAAGCTTCATTGATAATCATGGAAATCACGCGCGGGGTAACCAATCCAACACGATCGTCAACTACTGAAAAGCCAGTGTTCAATGACTCACATAGCTTACTCAATCTCAATTTATCTTCGCTTTGCTTTACCGTTGCTTCAAGCAGTGGTCGATTTAAAAATGTAGGCAAGCCACAGAATCCAAATAAGGTGACCGCAAGTTGGTAATTTTGTGTGTGCGTGAACTCAGCAAGGGTTCTAGTAGTGGCGTCTAAAAAAACATGCAAGTTTAATTGATGTTGATAGGCGCTAATTTGCTCGGGTGCCCGTGCTATCGCAAAGTCAAAAACAACCTCCACTTTGCTAAAAGCAGCAATGCCCTCAACGTGATTGGAGACGCGTGTCACGGTATGATCCGCAAACTTTAACGCACATTCGGCTTGCTGTGCCTCATTGCCAATCACTAAAATGTTCATGTCGCAAAGTTTTCTGATATTTGAAATCAAAACTAACAATCCATTCGCTATGGCCAAAGAAGTAATTTATTCAGCAACTGCACCGGAGCCAATCGGCCCCTATAGCCAAGCCATCAAGGGACTTCTCATACTGGTAGGCATCTTTTTGGTCTTTTTGTGACGCGGCCTATTCTTCATACCGATTTGAAAAAATGACCATTACTCCTCGTTGTGTGTCATGGCAGATCGAGTTTAAGTTTAAAAAATAGAGACTTCTCACTTGAAATTTAGTCATATCTAACTATCCCGACAAAACTGTCGTACACCCGATGACATCACCAGTGGCATAGGCAACAAAATTCTAATAAATTTATGCCCATAAATGTCGCCTATGAGAGTCTACCTCGATAACGCAGCCACCACTCCGCTCGACCCTGAAGTATTTGAGGCTATGAAGCCTTTTATGTTAGAGGATTTTGGTAATCCATCCTCCACACATGCCCATGGCCGCAAAGTGCGTGCTGCTATTGAATCAGCACGCAAAAAAGTGGCAGAACTATTAAACTGCACCCCTGGCGAAGTCATTTTTACTTCGGGTGGCACCGAGGCGGACAATACGTTGTTGTCCAACTCCATCAGCACCTATGGTATTCAACATGCCATCTCATCTCCTATCGAACATCACGCAGTTACTCATACGCTGGAAACACTTGCCAAAAAAGGTTTGGTGCAATTACATCACGTCCAGCTAGATGAGAAAGGACATGTCGATTTAGTTCATTTAGAAAATCTGCTGCAACAACATCCCAAAGCTTTGGTCGCGCTCATGCACGCCAACAACGAAATCGGAAATTTGCTTGACCTCGAAAAAGTGGGTGAACTTTGCACGCAGTACAACGCCTATTTTCAATCTGACACTGTGCAAACCATGGGGCACTACCGCCACGACTTGAAAAAGTTAAAGGTGCATGGCCTCACAGCAGCAGCCCATAAATTCCATGGACCGAAGGGCGTTGGTTTCATGTACATCAACAAAGACAAAAAAATTCAGCAACTGATACACGGTGGCGCGCAGGAGCGCAACATGCGTGGCGGCACCGAAAATGTGTACGGCATCATCGGCTTGGCAAAGGCATTGGAAATCTGCTACCGCGAAATGACAGAACATGAAACCCATATCAAAAAGTTAAAGTCGCACATGATTGAGAAACTCCGAGAAACTATTCCGGGTATTTCATTCAATGGCAATTCGGCCAATCTTGAAAAAAGTCTGTACACCGTTTTGAACGTTTCGCTTCCTGAATCGGAAGAAAACGACATGCTATTGTTCAATTTAGATTTACAAGGCATCTCAGCGTCAGGCGGCAGCGCTTGTTCTAGTGGCGCTTCTACCGGCTCCCATGTTTTGGGTGCTTTGTATCCCGAATCAAAAAGAGGTGCTGTGCGTTTTTCATTTAGTAAAAACAACACACTAAATGAAATCGACTTTGCGGTAGTGAAATTGGCGGATTTGTGTAAGGTGAGTGTTTAGCTTGAACTACAATTTCGATGTTTATGTGGCCACAAATCTTGCAAAGAATTGCTGCCCATCTTTTGCTCACTTGCTTATATATTGGTAGCACCATCAATACATCTACTAAGGCATCAAACGAGAAAATGAAATAATGGCTGGTCGGAAAAGGTTGATCAAACTAAGATTAAATTCCCTTGTCCATGAGGTTCACCTTGAAAAATAAACCCTAAGACATGAAAAAAGTCAATTACACAATCTTCACTTGGTGCGTTCTGGGCTGTTCAATACAAATATTTGCACAGCAACCTGATCTAAAGTATCTTAACGAAGTTCCACCCGGAACGACTCCCAAAATATTCGCACCTGGCAAAGTATCAAAGGAGAACGAAACTGAATTCGGATCTGTTTTCTCAAACGATATGACTGAGTTCTTCTATAGTGCTGAGATCAATGGCAAGACGGAAACCCGTATGATGAAATTTGAAAATGGAAAGTGGAGCAAGCCTGCAACAATACTATTTCACGATAACTATAGTTATAATGATCCTTTCCTAACTCCTGACAATAAAAAGCTGTTCTTTATTTCAAACAGATCTTTAACTGGTATAGGGCCAAAAAAAGACTATGATATTTGGTATATCGAACGCTTGGGTAATAAATGGTCTGCGCCAAAGAACGCAGGTAAGAATATTAACTCACCGAAGAACGAATACTATATTTCATTTACAAAGAATGGCAAAATGTATTTTTCCTCAAATCGGCAAGACAGCCGGGGGGAGAATTATGATATTTACTCGTCTGAACTAAAAAATGGCGAGTTCCAACCAGCCGTCAAACTGGGCAATCAAATCAATACACCATTTTATGAAGCTGATGTATTCATCGCGTCCGATGAATCGTATGTCATCTTTTCAGTTATTAACGAAGACGGAATAGACAGCGGTGAGCTATATGTAAGTTTCAGAAACGGAGACAATACCTGGACGCAACGCAAGAGCTTGGGGGAGTCGGTCAATTCCCCTTCGAACGATTTCTGTCCTTATGTAAGCCCGGACGGTAAATTTCTTTTTTATGCAAGAGAGCAGGATATTTACTGGGTATCTATCGATGTTATTAAGAAACTTCGCTGATCGGCAACATTATTTATTTTTGAGTTGATGGATTCAGTATTGGCGTTGGTAGTTCAGTTGTTAAAGAAGTTTATGATGCTGATACCTTTAGCGAAGCCGGCTTCTGCTCAAGCGATATCTCAATGGCTGGATACTACAGCGATCTTTTGGCTCAGCGCGATGCCAAAACGTTTCTTGATGCGTTGAAAACTTGGGAGAGAAACAAAGCCAGCGAAGAATGATGAAACTACACACTTTCCCCGAACGTCAATAAATTATTGTCGGGGTCAAGCAGGGAGAATTCTTTTTGGCCCCAAGGTTTGGTTTGCAGCGGAGCATTGGGGTGAATCGGAACTTTTTTATTGAGTAGTGATTGGTACAGGGCATCAATGTTGTTGGTGCGGATGTACACTTGCCCATAGTTCTCTTTGGAGTCAAGCGTTTTGAATTCGAAAAAATGAATTTCGATGGAGTCTTTTGCAACCATCAGGTACTCTTCGTAGTCTTTGCTGCCGATATCTGTGAAGCCCAATTGGTCGATATAATATTTTCTAGTGATGGCTTTGTTGCGCATGGGTAGTTTGGGGTGGATGCAGGTGAGCATTTCTTAGCTTCTTAAGTTCTTAAAAGTACAAATTTCACTACCACAATTCACAATACGGCTTACGTAGGTGTGGGAAAACAAACAGCACCGCCTATCGGCAAGGTGCTGTTAAATTTCTAGGTGAAGTCTATAATTGAGAACTTTGATAACAGGGCACAACTATTGATAAGTGTACGCAGTCGTTTCCGTATTTGCCCCACCGCGCAATGTCCGCTGTGTTGGCAAGCCATCTGCGCGCAGTTGATACTGGATTTCGTAGTGTAACATTTGGCCGCCAATTTCTAGCTGGTAGGTACGCGGCAAGTTAGGTTGTGCATTCAGGTGAGGAAGTGTTTCAACCATCGGCAGCGGATTTGGCTGAGCCAGGTAGTCTTCAAATGTTTGGGTTGATGCCAATTCCGGCTCTTTGCCTTCTTCAACGTAGTAAGTCAGCTTTTTGTAGATGTTTCCATCGAGGTAGTACAGAAACAACATCACCATTGAGCGTTGCAATGTTCCGTCAGGTTGACGGTCGTAGTATACCATTTCGCCTACGTTTCCGGCATCGTCATAGGCATACTCAATACGCTGTTTCAGTTGCTCTCGTTCAATCCTTTCGCTTTTGATCACGCGTCCGTCTTTCCAAATATAGTTTGTAACAAATCCGACTTGGTCGGTCATGCGCACTACCTTTCCATTTTCGCGATAGTAAGTGTACGAACCGGACGTTGCAAAAGGCGTGTGCGTAGTCCAGGTAATGCTGTTTACTTCGCCCTTGTCGTTGTATTGAAACTCGCGGCTAGCGCGCCAAGCACCCGATACGGTTTCATACTTTTTGAGTCGAAGCCCTAAATCATCGTCTTTGATTTCAAGCACAAGGGCAGCGTTGGCCGCGGTGGTCACGCCACCGGTAGCGCGCGCCATGGCAAATTCAGCTTTGCGTTCGTTGTTCACAATAGTATTTTGAATTGGCTTGATGCCAAATCGAGCCGATACATCTCCCTTTGCAACAATCAAATTGATTTCGCCATTGACGGCTGCAGGCGAAGTTTCAAAATCAATACCGTATGCAGTGGTAGTAGAACTTAGCTTAATGACCAGCGTGCCATCAGCAGGTGCCGGCTTCGACAACGCAATGATGATGGTTTGTTGATTGCCATCGTTCTCTGTCACCTCAACTGTGGTGTTTTGAAACGCAGCAACGGCAGGAGCGGCAGGAACTACGGGAACTTTAGGTGTGTTCGGCAAAGGTTGCCGTGGCGCTACTGACTCGCTCTCGCGGCAAGCGTAAAAAAAGCAAGCAGAAATCACCAAGAGTAAATTAGTGAACTTTTTCATTGGGGTATAAATCATTTTTAATGAGCGTTTAATTTTTGTTGATGTCGAACGGCAACCATTTGCGATGGGTTTCGCTAAGTGATTGTTTTGATGCAGATGGATCCAGAAAATAGAACGAAAGGACTACGTAGAAACCTTTCCCCTTCGGAATCTATCGAACCAATGGGGTCAATTGGTTATGGTCGGCTGAATTTTCTGTTGACCCGATGGAGTCTCGTTTGAACTGACTAGCACGTTTCTCCGTTTTTACGAATCTGGGTATTCGGGCATTTATCAATTCTCAGGATGGCCACCCCTGCTCCGCATATCAATAAGGAATACTTCTTCATAGAATTGTTCGGCACAAAATTGACACCTGGCGCGAGGCGTCACAATAGAGCGAAAGGACTAAAATTTAGATTTTTCTTTTTAAGAAAAGAACAGCCCATTATATGCTGTCTCCCGGAAAGTGCTTATACCACACCGAGCGTTTTATCCGGTCAAAACTCTTTTTTACCTTGGTCAATAAAAACCTCAACTATGCCTGCTAAGAAAGTTTGGAAGAAGTATGATTTAATTGACTATAGCCGTATGCTACAGCAGACAAAGAAAGACGATGCTGATCTTGTGTTGAAAAACTTGATGGCTGAGCATAGCGTGCTAAAGAGCATGATGCAGCACAGCCCGGTGTTTTTCTTTTTATTAAGTTATGTTACGATGGAAATAATCTACTACACACCTGGAATTTTAGGCCAGCTTTTGCGAATGCCTGAAAAAGAAATTGATGAAAACCTAAAAGCCAAAGGCATGGCATACGTGTTTTCGTTAATTCATCCTGCAGATGTAAAGTTGTTAACAGTCGATTCATTTGAATTTTCACAAGAAGTTGCTGGAGCTTTCCCAATCGAAATGAGAGATAAGGTTCGATACACTAATAATTACCGAATAAGGCGTGGAGATGGCACGTGGGCAAAGTTTATGGGTCAGTTTTGTGTGGCGTGCGACAGGCAAGAGGGCTTTCCATTATTTGCCTTCGGTACGATAAGCGACATCACAGAGCAGAAAATTGACAACAAGATCCTATTCAAAGCTGAATTTTTCGATGAGTTGAACGGTCATAAGTCCATTATCAGAGAATTCATTCCAGAAGATACCGAGTCGTTGGCACTTTCAAAACGTGAGTTAGAGGTGGCGTTACTATTGGCCAAAGGAAGAAATAATAAAGAGATAGCTGGTACCTTGTTCCTGAGTGAATTCACCGTAAAAGCTCATAGGCGTAATATTTTTGAAAAGACAGGTGTGAATAAGGTGGCTGAGTTAGTTGCAGTTCTCGCAAAAAATGGATTGCTATAAAACACTTGCTACGAAATTTGCTTGTTGCTGTTGATGTCTCGCCCGCGGATCTTCTTGGAGTAGGCTGCCAATGTATGGATACTCTTTTCTTCTTATTTCGCCACAATCAAAATGGCTTTTGCAATTGGTAAGATACGTCATGAAATCAAAAAATAAAACAAGCACCGTCATACCTTTTATTTTGAAGGAGACATAATATCAAAAACCTGTAACATTAGTTATCGGTAACCGTCATTAAGTATTAAAACAACAATTTCATGCACGAGCAGCAAAAAGAACTGGTTAGCACAGCCCGAGCGGCAGGCATTTGGTATTTAGTATTGGCCATAGCTGGTGTGCTAGGCTTTTTGGTGTTGCACCCGCAGGTATATGTAGCGGGCCAGGTTTCGCAAACTGTTGCTAACCTGCAAGACCAGGAGACGCTCGCCCGATGGCGGCTACTATTAGAGTTCGTAATCATTCTTTCGCAGGCGCTGGCCGCGGTCTATTTCTTTAAACTCTTCAAAGATGTTAATCATTTTGCTGCTTGGTGCCTGGCAGCTTGGGGTATGATGAATGCTGCGGCCATCATGATAAGTGCCATGGCAATGGGTGGTGCGATACAAGTTGCCAACACCGAACTTCCAGTAAACGAAAAGCTTGTGATGGTTCAGATTTTTGTTCAGGTTATTAAAAATGCCTGGGGTGTTGGCAGTCTGTTCTTTGGCCTTTGGTTGATTCCTATGGGTTACATGGTCTTGAGTTCGCAACGCATGCCCGTGTGGTTGGGTCGTACTTTGATAGTTGGTGGTATTGGTTACATCGCCAGCACTTTTTTGAATTATGGAGGCTTAGAATATTCGTGGATTGATCTGCTGACAATACCCGCCAGTATCGGTGAGTTTTGGATGATCGGCTACTTGCTGATTTTTGGGATAAGGGCGACCAAATAGATTGCGGGTCATTTTTTGTTTGAACCAAATATTTGCTAGGCTTGCGCAGTCCTTTATTT
>JBJTHA010000089.1:0-2613 GCA_046094265.1 Cytophagales bacterium | reverse complement strand
CATCAAAATCGCGCACTGCCAGTTGATATTCCTTTTGTTCGGCCAGCGATTTTCCTCTCATGAATAAAATATTTTTATCACGAGTGCCGCCCGCAATCGTGCGGTCTAAATATTCTTTTGCCAGAGGATAGTTCTTCATTTCAAAATACGCTTCTCCCATTTGCTGATAAAAATTCGCATCGGGCTTTTCCGTCATCTTTTCAATTTGTCGTAAATCCTTGATTGCTTCTGGAAATTTTTTGGTTTTGAGGTAGGCAGCCGAACGATTTTCATACGCACGCACGTAGTCTTCTTTTTTGGAAATCGCCATTCCGTAATCGGAAATTGCATCCTCGTATTTTTCTAAATTGAAATATGCCTTGCCGCGATTGTTGTAGATAACGGATTCTACTATTCCCATGGTGATGGCTTGCGTATAGTCTTGCACCGCTCCCGCAAAATTATTGGTGCGGAACTTGGCATCGCCACGATAGTAAAAAGCATTGCTCAGTTTTGGATTTTTTTCGATGGCCGTGTTGAAATCGTTGAGTGCGCCTTCGGCATCTTTGTTATCCAATTTGCAAAAGCCACGCATGTCGTAGGCAGTTCCTTCGGTGTAGCCATTGGCAATGGCTTTTTCTAAATCAGGAAAGGCAGCTTTGTACTCTTGTGCATAAAAACGACAAGCGCCACGCTTGAAAAACATTTCAGTAGAAGTTTCGCCTTGCTCAATGGCTTTGTTAAAATCAGGAAGTGCTTTGGCAAAATCTTGGGTTTCAAAATATGCACTGCCGCGTAGTGAGTACACTTGCGTTGCTGCCTTGCCGGCAGGTAGGTCTTTCGTACCGCCAACAATGGCTCCTATGTATATAGGCTAGCAGCCAGAGGAGAAATAGAAATTACTTTTGAAAGCAAGAGGGTTTTATAGCCCCCTGCCTTCGCAAGTTATTCTGTTGGTCATCTAAAATTAGGTTTACGTTTCCATATCTGCAAGTTTTTTTCATTATCCATTACCAGCATCCTATGAGTAGATCCTGACGATACTGTCAGCACTACAAGCTTCTTTGATTAAACTGATAATTTTAAAAACAACCCGCTACATGCTTTGCTGAAGTCAATGCTTCGCTGTTTGATTATATCACGATGACAAATTTTGTTTTGTAGTCGGGTTGCGTATCAGTCAGCCTTTAGGCTGTCAATCTTTTTTTTGTTAAGGCAACGAATAAATTGTTTATTGTTTGTTACGAATGTGAATTTACAAGTTTATTTAACTACCGCACATTGATAAGGCTGATTGGTTCGCCATACATATCGAATTCGGCTTACCAGTTTACGGGCCACCTTGACGATGGCCGCTTTTCCGTTCTTTCCTTTTTTCACTTGCTCGGTGTAGTATAAAGCCAATGCGGGGTCGGTTCGCTTGGCAGTCCATGCGCACTCAATGAGGTCGCTTCGCAATTGACGGTGTTTTCTTATGGTGATCCGGCTACGGATCTCTTTTTCCCCGCTGCTGTGCTCCATGGGAAGCAGCCCTATGAAACTGTTGAGGTTATAAAAATCTTTAAACCGGTTGATGTCCCCGATTTCAGTGATCAGTGAAGCGGCTGTGAGTGGGCCGATACCTGGCACGGTTCGCAGCAAGTAATAGAGTTGATTGTATTTCTTGCTTCTCATGAGCTTACGAATGGCATTACAGATGCTCAGCATTTGTTTGCGCAGTAACTCCATTTCGTCAAGCTGATAGTTTAGGGTAATACGACTTGTAACGTGTTCAAATTCCAGTTCCCGTAGCCAGCGAATGAAGTTCAGGCTCCAATTTGGATTATCGAAACGATCTGGAACAACAATGCCCATGTAGTCCAAAAATGCTTTAATCCGGTTTTTGCAACGTACCAGGTCTGCCCATAATTTCTTTCGTTGCCTGACCAGTTGCCGATCTGCTTCCTGCTCTTGGTGAGGAACAAAAATACTTTTCAATAGACCACTGCTTAGGGCCTGACCTATGCCACGGGCATCCCGGGCATCGGTTTTATAAACGTTGTCCTTCTGAGTGCTGGGGATATCGGCAGGATTTACCACCAGACATTCTATGCCTATTTGTTTGAAGTGACGTTGGATCCAAAAGCCAAACTTACCACTCTCATAAGCACAGATATAGTGTGCCCCGGGGTAGTTACGGGTCAAAAAATGCTGTAGTGCTTGCGGGCTGGGAGGTTGATGGATGTTACGCACAAAATAGTCTCCCAGGAAAATGGCTGCGTTCCAGCTGCGTTTGTGCACATCCAATCCAACAAACACTTTTTGATTTTCGAAATTTGCGTTAACTTTATTCATGGCGTTTAGGGGGTTATAGTTTCAGCTAATTATTTGTAGCCAACACTAAGTTAGTGAAGGACTACTTTTCTCCCTAGACGCCTCACTTTTTATAGCATAGAAGCTTTATGCCAGCTACGGGTGACGTGTTAATTTGAAGATTAGTTTTATAATTTGGTTCGGCAGGTGGGACAGGACGCGGCTTCGAAAACCGCAGCCGTCATAAACACGGGTCGTTGTGCACAATGCTTTTTAAGGACACGCAGGACAATTGAAAAAATTATATTTAAAATCTCTTAAAGAACTCCTTGACTTAGAAAT
>JBJTHA010000088.1:0-4082 GCA_046094265.1 Cytophagales bacterium | reverse complement strand
CATCTACATAGTATTCATCTGCAACCCCAGATTCTTTGATCGAGAGGTGAATGTGCTGTGGTTCATCATGGCTTGGGTAAGCCGCGGGGCGAATGGTATAAATTTCATAGCAACCATCGCGCCCGGTTTTTACCCAACCGCGCAAGTGACCGTGCTGCGTTGCGTTGTGCGCACCCTTTGCGGGCGAGTATCGGCCATTATTGTCGGTATGCCAATAGTAGACAACAACGTTGGCAGCCGGTGTGCGGCCATCGCGTTGCAGCACACGGCCCGTAATGATTAGTTTGGTACCACGCTCATACCATCCTGCACTTGTGTCAACTGCATTGATTTGTCTTGGCATACCCTGGTACATGAGTTCACAACCATCGCAGCCACCGCCAACTTTAGAATTAGTTTGCCCCATTAATTGGGTCGTGGTAAGCAGCAAAAAAATAAAATTTCGCATAATTTTTTATTGCAATGATACGTGACGGTGGGAGCCAGTTGGCCACCAAAAATTACAAAGTAGACCACCAACGCCTTTTCTCGACCAACAACTAGGTTTATCCATCATTCATTTTCGTTCGTTCGATTACATTTGATGAATGGAAGGCTTGTCAAGTCCATCAAATAAGTTTTGATGCAATTCATAAATTCCCTAACCCGCATGAAACTTAACAGACGCAAACTGTATATCACCCTGTTTTGGACTGTGATCACGTTGATTGTTTTATACGACCGTAGATTTCTTATCCAAAAAGTGGGGCTAGGGCACTTTGCCGAGTGTACGGTGGTGCGCGTGAGTCTGTTAATGGCCCTCTCTTATGTCAACCTAAAGGTGTTGATGCCGCGCTTGCTGGAACAGGGCCGATGGCTGGTATATGGATTCTTTTTAGCTTCTGCCGTGCTGGCCTACCTGCTGGTGCAACAAGCCTATGACATCTACCTCTATGGCTTGGTATTGGGCGATGGTGATTACACATTTCAGGGTATTTCGTTTTACCTGGCCATCACCACGCTTTGGTATTTGGTGCTTACCGTGGTTTTCTACAAGGCCTTGGATTGGTATCAGCAAAAACATCAAATCGATCAGTTAGAAAAAGAAATCAGAGAAATGAAAGACAACGAAACCTCGCTGGTGCAACAAACCGACAACGGAGAGATGTTTGTGAAGTCGGGTACCAAACAGGTGCGCATTAACCGGCATGAAGTGTTGTATGTGCAAGGGCTAAAGGATTACGCGATCTTATTTTTGCCCACAGAGAAGTTGATTGTAAAAGGAACGTTGAAAAGTGTTGAGGAATTGTTTTTAGAGGGTGAGTTGGTGCGGGTTCATAAATCCTATTTAGTAGCGAAAAAGAAAGTGTCAGCCGTAGGAGCCAGCAAGGTTACGGTGGCAGGGCAGGAGATACCGGTTGGCAGGACGTACCGAGAAAACATTCAATCGCTTACGACACTGAACTGATACCTTTCAGATTGTAGCAGTTTTCTCGGCATGAACCCTTATTTTTGCAGCTCTATTGAATTTGGACGAGTAGCAATGGCCGATTACAGCAAAGACGAAATCAAGCGCATAGAAGAAAAGTGGCGCAAAACGTGGGAAGAAAAAGGTGTTTACCATGTATCAAACGATACATCCAAGCCCAAGTATTATGTATTAGATATGTTTCCCTACCCCAGTGGAGCGGGGCTGCATGTGGGTCACCCATTAGGTTACATTGCCAGCGATATAGTGGCCCGTTTCAAGCGATTGAAGGGCTTTAATGTGCTGCACCCGATGGGCTTTGATGCCTTCGGCCTGCCGGCCGAACAATACGCCATTGAGCATGGTGTGCACCCCGCCAAAAGTACGCAAGATAACATCGCCAACTTTAAGCGACAGTTGGGAAAGATTGGCTTTTGCTACGATTGGAGTCGCGAGGTACAGACCTGCGACCCACAGTACTATAAATGGACGCAGTGGATATTCCTGCAAATTTTTGATAGTTGGTTCAACCGCAGAAAACAAAAAGCCGAACGCATCGCGGAGTTAGTGAAGATTTTTGAGAACGAAGGTAATGCGAGTCACGCCATTCCAAATTCTAAATTTAAGATTCAACATTTCGATGCAATTCAATGGAAAAACTATTCCGAAAAGCAGCAACAAGAAATTTTGATGGAATATCGCTTGGCCTACCTTGCCTACACCGATGTGAATTGGTGCGAAGCACTGGGCACTGTGCTGGCCAACGATGAGGTGATCAATGGCGTGAGCTACCGCGGTGGGCACCCAGTAGTGAAGCGGCAAATGCGCCAATGGAGTTTGCGCATTACCGAGTATGCCGACCGTTTGTTGAAAGGGCTTGAAGCAATCGACTTCAGCGAAAGCATGAAGGAAATTCAGCGCAACTGGATTGGCAAGAGCGTGGGTGCGGAGTTGGAGTTTGACCTCACCCCCAACCCCTCTCCACAGGAGAGGGGAGTAGCTTCGAAAGAAGTTTATGCCCAAGATTTTATTTTTACCTCGGACGCAAAAACATGGAATACGCTAAAGGATAATGCCCGTGAAAATCGAAAGAAGCCAACAGAGGCTGAGGATAAATTTTGGCAAGCTGTTCGCGATAGCACTCTTGGTGTAAAATTCAGACGACAACATGCTATCGGTAGTTTTATCGTTGACTTTGTTTGCATTGAAAAGAAATTGGTCATTGAGTTAGATGGCTCAATCCACAACAACCAAAAACGTGAAGATGAAGAGCGAACCAAAATCATCGAAGGCCACGGGTTCAGAGTGGTTCGTTTTGCGAATGATCAAGTGTTGAACTCACTTTCAGAAGTATTGCAAAAAGTTCAATCGGAACTTGCCTCCCCCTCTCTTTCGGAGAGGGGGCAGGGGAGTGAGGTCTTAAGTGCCCAAAAGCGCTTTGCCATTAAAGTCTT
Source organism: Cytophagales bacterium (assembly GCA_046094265.1). Classification (GTDB taxonomy): domain Bacteria; phylum Bacteroidota; class Bacteroidia; order Cytophagales; family Cyclobacteriaceae; genus ELB16-189. Next base: position 1,181 of record JBJTHA010000088.1, on the reverse strand, counting down.
CACCACCCGCCCCGATACCATCTTTGGCGTTGACTTTATGGTGCTGGCGCCTGAACATGAATTGGTGAAGCAAATCACCACGGAAGCGCAAAAAGAAGAAGTTGAAAAGTACCTGAAATATGTGGAGAGCCGTTCGGAAGTAGAACGCATGGCCGAGGTAAAGAAGATCACGGGAGCGTTTACAGGTGCTTATGCCGTGAATCCATTCGATGGCAAACAAATACCGGTTTGGATCAGTGAATACGTGTTGGCCGGTTATGGAACCGGAGCCATTATGGCCGTACCCTGTGGCGATGAGCGCGACCATAAATTTGCAAAGCACTTCAATATTCCTGTTACCAATATTATCGGCTCACATTACAACGGCAACGAGGCCAACCCAACCAAAGAAGCAATTTTGGAGAACTCCGGCTTCTTAAATGGCATGGTGATGCACAAGGCCATTGATGCAGCCATAGAGGAAATCGAAAAGCGCGGCATTGGCAAACGCCAAGTAAACTACAAAATGCGCGATGCAGGTTGGAGCCGTCAGCGCTATTGGGGTGAACCATTTCCTGTGGTATTTAAGGATGACATTCCCTATGCCATGAAAGAAAGTGAACTGCCCTTGGAGTTGCCACCTTCCAATATCTTTAAACCCTCGGGCACGGGCGAGGGACCATTGGCCAACTTGAGCGAATGGATCAATTTTGCACCCCACCAAAAGCGCGACAGCAACACCATGCCCACCCACGCAGGGGCTGCTTGGTATTTTTTGCGTTATATGGATCCGCACAACCAAAGCGCTTTCGCGGATAAGAAGGCGTTAGATTATTGGAACCAAGTGGACGTGTACATTGGTGGTTCTGAACATGCCGTGGCACATTTGCTGTACGCCCGCCTCTGGACAAAGATACTCCACGATTTAAGCTACCTGAATTTTGATGAGCCGTTTAAGAAGTTGATTAACCAGGGAAAAATTACTGGTGATTCGAAGTTTGTTTATCGACTTTCATACTCTGTTTCCGGATTTACGACAGATCAACTCAGGCCATTGTTTCTTTCTTCTTCAATAAGGGATAGATTTTTGAAAGGTTTGCTTGAAAACGAAAGAATGATGGTGGAATTAATTTTGGATGAAAATAAAATCAGCCGAAGTGAGCCGCCTCAACAAATAACGCGCAGACCAGATTCTTTGAATG
>JBJTHA010000087.1:0-7319 GCA_046094265.1 Cytophagales bacterium | reverse complement strand
ATTACGGCCAAAGGCAAAAAGGTTAAGGAAGGTTTTTTTAAGGAATCGGAAGCTGATTTAAAACTAAAAGGCGGCAACCTTACTTACGATGAAAAATTGATGTTAATAAAAACCTTACAACGCCTTGAAAAATTTCACACCACAATTTATTTCAACGAAAGTGAAATTGACTTTGGTGAGTTAGCCAAAAAATATTTGCTATCGTAAGAACACACACTAAAGTTTATATCCTGTTTACTATTTTTAATTGACCTCAATTTTGTTAATGAAAAAAACATCTCTGTTCCCTCTTTCTGGATTTTTTATCGTTTGATACCCGTACACCATCATTTGTTTTTGGTACCAGTGGCGCACAGTAGCCGCATCATCATCCGATCGAATGGTTTCAATTGGTGAATTCAATTGGATTGTATTTTTTTCGGTTGTAAGTGGCAGGCCATCTCTCTGGCTCAACTGCCAAAAAATCTCTTTCTCTTTGCTGGCCACAATAGTTATCTTATCATTACTTTCCACAAAATCAGAAATTTGTTCGCTCGAAGCTGTTTTGATTTCGTTGAGGTTGCATCCGTGGTCGTAAAGTAGATTGCCTTTAGCATCCAAAACAACGATGCTAGTTTGCAGCATTTTTATATCCACCGTGCCCGCATTGTTAAAACCCGGAGCATAAGAATTATAATAGTAAGGCGAATTGTAAAGTCTGTAGGGATAACCAACACCGGGATAGAATCCATACGGGTAGGGCATACCATAAAAGGGATTACTAAAGCCGCGGTTATAGTTGTTAAGTTGTGTGGTAGAAGAGTAGGCTTCCAACAAAAACAAAAAACCTTTTGATGTCTCTTCCACACGCACTGCGCTGGCACCCACGCGGTAATCGGGTACTTTGCCTTGGTTCCTCCTACGTTCTGCCTTTGCCTTTGTTTTTGCTTGCCGCTTGGGTGTTAGGTAATCCAAAAAATGATTGAGTTGAACAAAGTCATAATAATTTATTTTCTGGTCATTGTAGGGGTCCACTGTTACGGTAAAGAAACCGGCCGCTTGCTGGCCTATTCCTTCTGACCACGTGCCTGCAATCAACAACTCATCGCGAATGAGTGTGCTGGTAACAGCCGATAATATGGTTTTGTTGCTTTCAACTTCAATGGCATCGTCTAGCAGTAATGTGCCGGTGTGATCAAAGGTTTTGATCACCAATTTTTTTTTCACTTTGCTGGGACTCTCAGATAGAACCACATTGAAAGTATTATTTGCGTTGACGCGCGCGTCCAGCATCTGCGTGTTTTTTACAAATAGCCCGGGGATAATTTTACCTTGATCCGTGGAGACATCAAAAAGCAGGATAGCAGGCTCTGCCGATATATACCCGGCTAAAATTGCTTTGTTTTCCATTATATTGAAGTGCGTGAGTTTTATCGACAACTGTGGGTCATAATCATGCGTTTCAAAAACTTCGTTGCCACCGCCCATTTTGATGATCTTCAAATCGCCAGTATCGGTCTCGCCAAAGCGAAACAAGAAATACAAATAACCATCGCGGTAATCGTGCCCAATAAAATTGTAGCGATTATCAACAAAAACTTCACGCGTCCATTTTTCTTTGAGGAGGGTATCAAGTGCAATGATTTCCCAAAAACGTTTGCCCGACTCGTATTTCTGCTTATCGTGGACCAGGGCAATCCCTTGGTTGCCCATCGTGATCACGGTGTAGTTGTGAGAACTGTTTTTGAGTTCGCGCTCCCAGCGTGCCGTTTGGCTTATTTGTGAGGCACTAACCTGTGCAAAAAAAAATAATCCGATAAACAGTAGTTGTTTCATTGCTATTTTTCGGAAAGCATCAATATCCAATCAAACTCTTCGGGGTTCACGGGCTGCACCGATAGCCGCGAATTATTGACTAACACCATATTCGCTAGCTTTTTGTCAGCTTTAATGGTGGCCAACCCAACGGGATTCTTTAGTCTGGCTTTTGGCTTTAATTCTACGGCCACCCAATTATTATCTTTTGGATCGGGGAAAGCCTCTCTGCTTACTTCGGCAATTGCTACAATTGCCTTGCCTTCGTTGCTGTAATAAAAAAAGGCCAAGTCACCTTTTTTCATAGCCTTTAAATTATTGCGCGCCTGAAAGTTGCGCACACCATCCCACGTGGTTTTCTTGTCTTTTATCAAATCATCCCAACTGTAAACATCGGGTTCGCTTTTTACTAGCCAGTAATTCATAAAAAAATTTTATCACTAATGTAGCAAAAAAAATATTGCTGACAGAAGGATGAAAAAAGCCATAGATTCCATAAAATCGTTGCGACTTTGCAACTTTGCTTGCATCTTGCTGGTACATGAAAATCTTAATCCTCCGCTTTTCTTCTATTGGTGACATTGTGCTAACCACCCCAGTGGTGCGCGTGTTGAAAACACAGTTAGACGGGGTAGAAATCCACTATGCGACCAAAAAACAATATGCCGATATCCTGTACCATAATCCCTATGTCGATAACGTGCATGTGTTGGAAAACGATTTGAATGTGCTCATTGCAAAACTGCGAAAAGAGAAATTTGATTGCATCATTGACTTGCATAATAATTTGCGCACACGTATCATTAAATCGCGGCTGGCGGTCCCATCCAATAGCTTTCGCAAACTCAATGTTGAAAAATGGTTACTGGTAAATTTTAAAATCAATAGGTTGCCCAACCTGCACATTGTAGATCGCTACTTGGCTACAGCTCAATCGCTGGGTATTAAAAACGATACGCTAGGGTTGGATTATTTTATTCCGGAAAAAGACGAAGTACCCTTGGAGTGGTTGCCCGAAACACACCGCAACGGTTATGTGGCGTATGCAATGGGAGCACAACACGAAACAAAAAAACTTCCGCTACAGCGGATGATTGAGTTGTGTGATAAAATCAATAAGCCCATTGTATTGCTTGGCGGAAAAGAAGACCGCAAAAACGGGGAAGAAATTCAAGTGTTTTTTGAAAAACACGCAGGTTCGCACGCTTACGAAAAAGGATTGGAGGAGTTGGGCAAGAAAACGATTATCTACAATGCGTGCGGATTGTTTAATCTCCATCAATCTGCCAGCTTGGTGAAACAGGCACGATATGTTTTTGCACACGACACTGGACTGATGCACATTGCAGCCGCATTCAAAAAAGAAATATTCAGCATTTGGGGCAGTACGATACCTTCTTTTGGCATGTATCCCTACCGAACAAAATTTACCGTGCTGGAAAATCCAAAGCTGGACTGCCGCCCGTGTTCAAAAATTGGTTTTGATAAATGCCCCAAAGGGCACTTCAACTGCATGAACAAAATTGTGTTTGATTTTTATTTACCGTGACGATGCGTTGGACTCCATACGCAATGGTTCGTATCGCTGTATTTTTTTCAGCAGGCATCCTGCTGGGTATTTATCAACCGCAACTTTTCACATTACCGCACACGGTAATCGTAGTGCTAGTGTTTATCGTTCTCTATTTCGCTGGGTATCTTTTTTGGAGGGGGCGCGCACTGTCGTCCACCAGTGGTGTGTTAGGATTGGTAACCGTTTTGTTTTTCGGCTTTGCACATGTATTACTGCGCACCGACTCGCTCCAAAAAGATACCTTCGTCAACACTACACAACCAGTGGAAGCCTATGTTGTAAAGGTACGCAGCGTTCCACAAGAAAAGGCCAGCTCTTGGAAAATAGAAACTGAAATCACCTCGTTCTTTTCTGGTTACTGGCAACCTACGCGCGGCAACGTACTGCTATACATCAGTAAGGAAATGGGCGAGCCAAACTGGAAATATGGTGACGAAGTTCTCATCAAAGGTGCTCCTCAACCATTGAAGCCACCCGCCAATCCGGGCGAGTTTGACTTCAAGCGGTTTCTCAGTTTCAAAAACTTCTACCATCAACACTTTGTAAAAAAAAGTAATGTTGTATTTCTATCAGCGTCTTCTACAAGGGGCTTCATTTACTATTCACACGTTGCCCGTAGTTGGGCTACTGAAAAGCTCAAACGCTTTATATCAGGTAATCAGGAACAAGCCATTGCCGCGGCACTCATCTTGGGCGTTACCGATGGCATTGATAACGAGCTGCAAAACGCGTACGCTGCCAGTGGTGCCATGCACGTGTTGGCGGTTTCGGGTTTGCACGTTGGCATTATCTACGCGATGCTCTTGTTTCTCTTGAAGCCGTTGTACAGGTATAGTTGGAGCCGCTGGTGGATTGCCGCCATAAGCTTATGCTGCTTGTGGGTATTTGCTTTTCTTACGGGGCTATCGCCATCCGTGCTGCGGGCAGTGGCCATGTTTTCTTTTGTGGCCGTGGCCAGGCCATTTGGTGCACGTACCAACATCTACAACACGTTGGCCTCGTCAGCATTTGTATTGTTGATGTACAATCCGTACTTGATCATGTCGGTTGGGTTTCAACTCTCCTACTTGGCAGTGTTAGGAATCGTTTACCTGCAGCGCCCGCTGTATCAATTGTGGGAAACGCAGAACAAGTTACTCGATTGGATATGGCAAATCACTTGTGTCTCCTTGGCGGCACAACTTGCCACATTCTCGCTCGGGTTACTTTACTTTCACCAATTTCCTGTTTACTTCCTCGTTTCAAACCTGTTTGTCATACCGCTCTCTACTTTGGTTTTAATTGTGGGGATCGTACTCTTGGCGATAAGCCCCATTTCATTTTTAGCAACGCTGATTGGCAAGGTATTAGGGGTGATGGTTGGGTTACTGAACAAAGTGGTTTTTATCACTGAAGAATTACCGTTCAGCATCATCAACAACATTCACCTCACAACGTTGCAATGTTGGGTGCTAATGATAGTTTTAATTTGTTTGATATTACTTTTTGATTTTAAAAGGATTGAATGGCTGTATGCAGCCACGGCTGCCGTTGCTTTGTTTACCGCGCTACAGTGGCAACATTTTTTTAAGTATGTAAACCAACACACGTTTACAGTATATCAAATCAACAACCACATTGCCTACGAGTGGATACAAAATGGACAATCTTATTTTTTTAGCGATTCGTTACTGGCAAATGATGACGAAAGAATCCGCTTTCATGTTCGGCCAAATCGACTGTTGCACCAAGTAAACACGGTGCACACCGCTATTCCTTTTCAAAAAGGAATTCAAAATGGCCTATTATACTGCTGGCGCGATAAAATTTTCTTTCATCAAACTGGAAAGAATCGTTACAAAAATTTTGAAACAGACTTTGCAATCGTCAGCCGCAATACCTTTCCTTTACCCAACTCTCCGCTAGTAATTGCTGATGGAAGTAATAGCCGCTACTTTTTGCGTCAATGGCAGGCCAAGAAAAAATCAACGCATTTTTATTCTACATCACAGCGTGGTGCTTTCAACCTAAACCCATAATAGCATGAGCTTGGCCACTTATCATTCTGAAAACCGCATCGGTTACATTACTTTGAATCGACCCGAAAAAAGAAATGCATTAAGCTATGAGTTAGTAAAGGAGTTGAAAATAGTATTCGCTGCAGCAGAAAAAGATCCGCAAGCAAAAGTAATTGTACTAAAAGCGGTGGGCGATGCATTTTGCGCTGGCGCAGACTTGGCTTATTTACAACAACTGCAAAATTTCTCTTTCGAAGAAAACAAAGCGGACTCAAATCACTTGAAAGAATTGTTATTGCAGATTTACCGACTGGAAAAAGTTGTTATTGCGCAAGTGCAAGGTCATGCACTGGCAGGTGGTTGTGGGCTTGCCAATGTGTGCGATTTTGTGTTTGCCGTGCCCGAAGCAAAATTTGGCTACACCGAAGTAAAAATCGGATTTATACCTGCATTGGTTTCTGTTTTTCTTATTAGAAAAATTGGCGAGCAAAAAGCCAAACAGCTTTTGTTGAGTGGCGACTTAATAAGAGGTGAGGAAGCTGTGCGTATGGGGCTTGTTAATTTTTTGGCAGAAAAGGAATCACTTGAAAAAGATGTACAAACATTCGCCACAGGGCTCATAAAAAATAATTCAGCCCAATCGATGCAATTAACGAAACGCCTGATGGCGGATGTTTTATCGATGACGCTGGAGGAAGCATTAACATATGCCGCCATACAAAATGCCCATGCGCGTGGCACCGATGATTGCAAAAGAGGGGTTGCTGCTTTTGTAAACAAACAGGATATAACTTGGTAATCAAAGAAAAATATCTTTGATATCGAGGCTATGGCTCTTGTGTAAACTATGGCGTATTGAGGAAATATTTTTCTAATTTTCATCGTGTTTGCTTATTTGGTGATAGCTTTACTACCTTTGGAACTGTCAAAAGTAAAAGTGAAAAGAAAAATTACCGTCTTACTTATCTTAATCAACCTGTTTTTTAGTCAGGTTGCGGTAAATTTCCTTCACGCCAGTCATAACAGCCAACGATCAAAAATTGAATTTCCTACTGGGGAAAATTCCGTATCGAAACCGGGAGATCGCTGCCTAATCTGTTCATTGGATTTTCTGCACGTATTGGGTTTCCACGAAATACAAACTTTTCTTTTTTCATTTTACGGCTATAATCTGATTTTCAATTTTGCTCCTACTCTTTGCGAAATTGAATTAACGCTATTTGGCTCCAGAGGCCCACCCGTTTCCATCTTATAGTTATTTGTTCAGCCACTTATTCGAGTGAGCGTGAAGTAGCTTTTTCAAAGCCAAGCCAATTGGCCTGAAAAATTGTCTTTTATTATTTCACCACTAAATCTGATTTATGTTAGAAGCAATCAATCTATCTAAAATCTATGATGGGCGTACAGCTCTAAATGGTATTAACTTTAAAATAGCCCCAGGAAGTATTTACTGCCTGCTTGGTGCCAATGGCGCAGGCAAAACCACTACGATCAATTTGTTTTTGGGGTTCATAGAAGCCAGCGGAGGCCAAGCTTTGATTAACAACATAGAAGTGAAGATGAATGACTCCTCTACGCGAAAAATGACCGCTTACATCCCAGAGGTGGTGCAGCTGTATGGAAATTTTTCGGGTATCGAGAACTTAGACTTTTTCAGCAGGCTGGCCGGATTCTCATATTCAACCGAGGCGTTGACCCATTTTTTAAACAAGGCGGGGCTGCCACAAGCTGCTCATGCCAGTCGCCTGGCTACTTACTCCAAAGGCATGCGGCAAAAAGTAGGTATTGCCATTGCTTTGGCAAAAAAAGCGGACGTGATTTTTATGGATGAACCCACTTCCGGGCTTGATCCAAAAGCAACTGCTGAGTTTACTACCATCTGCAAGGAACTGGCTTCAGAAGGTAAGTCAATCTTCATGGCAACGCATGACCTATTCAACGCAGTAAATGTAGGC
>JBJTHA010000086.1:0-6903 GCA_046094265.1 Cytophagales bacterium | reverse complement strand
CAGGATAATATAAGTGCAGATTATTTGCCCGCATATAGTCGATTGTCGCCAAAGTCATCCATTTTCCCAAACTGTAACGTGCGTAGTTTGGATGAAAAAAATGCAAAATAGATGCTGCAGCTATTTCACCTACATCAAAATAGCCGCCAGCAATTAGCCTTTCGCCATCAAAAACAGAAATACATTTGGTGTTAAAAATGTTGTGATGGCTTTCGTCTTCGCCAAACAAACATTCCTCAATGCTCAAGGCACCATCAAAATCAATTGAGGCACGGTATTCGGCATGTAGTGCCCTATGCTCCTGAGAAATGCCCTTAAAATCTTGAATGACCGTACGAAATGATTGGCAGCGCTTTTTGATTTTACGGTGGGAGGCACGCTCGGTGATTATACCGATGGGATAACGCAACCAATGTACGCGGTGCAATTCCTCCTGCCCAATATGTGAGCAAGTGAAAACAGTTTGGTGCATTCGATACCAACCAAGGGCCAGCAGTTCATCTAACTGCTGGCCTGTAATGTTATCTGGAGAGATGCTTTCAAAGTAGGGAAACAAGTGAATGAAAAACTTTATAGAACCGAACTGTCATCATCGTTAGTGGATCATTACAGCCGGGTTTTTACTAATATTCCTAAAATCATTCGCTCGTGCGAAACTTGATTTCTTCTTTTTTCTCGTTCCCTAATTTATCCACCAATCTAACTGAAATCCTGTATTCCGTATTTTTCTGAAAATTTTTGATTGGTTGGTTGTACGGAATTGGATTGCCTCCATTAATTTGATAATAAATGTTCTGATAACCTACTAACTGATCTTCGGCTGAAAGGAATAAGGTAGACCGGCTCGGATAAACTGAAATTCCTTCGTTAGTTGAGGTGATTCGGGGCAAATCAAAACTGTATGCCAAATTGGGTGCCGTGTTGTCAACTATAAACTTGATTACTTTTTCTGTGGTGTTGCCCACCTTATCTGTAGCCTGTATGGTTACGGTATGCAAGCCTTTTTCGCCTACTGTAAAGGGAGCCGAATAGTCAATCAAATTACCCTTATCAATTTGGTATGAAATATTCTCTAGACCCGATTCGCTGTCAGTTGCTGAGATAATCACTTCGCTTTTTGCACCTAAATACATGGAATCTTTTGCCAAATAAGTGGGTGACCCAAATCGGTAAGATACCGATGGCCCCGTAACGTCAACGTAGAAATCGAAAGTGCCTTTACCAGCACCACCTGCCAAATCCTTGCCTGAATTATTCAGTGAATCAACACCATAATATTTGATCGTTTGTATACCTGTAGGCTCCACACTAAAAGGCTCTACATATTTTGTGTAATAGCTGTCTTTGGCCGTTTTGTAATAGATGCTCTTAACCCCCGACTTATCGTCAAAAGCCATTAGCCGAACCTTGGTGCGGGGGCTGATGTAGTTCTTTTTTGAAGCACTGGAGTAAAACTTATTGTTCATAAATTCCAATTGAACAGACGGTTCTTTTTTATCGAGATAAAAATTAAAACTGTTCAATTTCTCTCTATTGCCATATTGGTCAGCAGCACTATAATTCAACACGTGTTCGCCATTTGCCAACCCCGTAATTGGAATAGGTCCCGAATAGACACGTTCTCCTTTACCATCGAAACTGTACAAAAGTTTGCCTTTGTATCCTACCAAGTCGGTCATATCGTTTTTTTGAAAATCGAGCTTAAAGCTATGATGCTTGGATAGCACCTTTGTGAGGGTGATTACGTTTTTCGAGCTGTCGAGCAAATTCAACTCAGAAATGGGTTCTCTCAAATCAACCACCAGAGTTTTCTTGGCAGACACATTGCCTACATTATCCACTGCATAATAAAGTAATTGGTGTAATCCTTTGGGTAAGATGAGCGGTTTAGAGTACTCGATGTATGCCGCTTTGTCAACGGAGTAGTAAATAGCCAATACACCCGAGAGATCATCCTTTGCTTCTAATCTGATGGTGTCAGGTCGCTGAGCAATGTTGTAGAAGTTAGTCTCATCTTCTGATCTCGATTTCATGATAATGGCTTTCACTTTAGGGGCAACTCCATCGGCCATTACCTCAAATAATACGTCTTTGTTTTCAATTAAGTCTTTGTGAACCAAAAAATGTTTGCCACTGCCATCAAACTTTAGCGAGGATGAATTAGATGCTGTTCGAGATAATTTTATCGTATTGCCTTTCGCATCTTGGATGGTGAGAAAATATTCTAAGTTGGCATTTACATAAATGCCTTTTGAGTCAGTGTAAAAACGTGGCTCGTGGGTAAGTTGCTCTTGCGCATAGCAGGTTGTAACTTCAACCAACTGAATGGATAGAAAAATGGCTAAAAACAGCTTTCTGTAGGGATTTCTCATAGGTTATTTTTTATGTAGGTTATTATTACTGAGGCGGTTCTTGACAATGGTATTCACCAATTCACTTATTGGGAGCATGATTAAAGCTAATACAATATTTATACAAAGTTTGTAAAACGGATTATTTTTCACCAATAAGTCTGTAAAACGGTCTATCGCTACTAAAACAAATTCGAAAGATAAAAGCATGCAGAACAAAATTATGCCTTTCGCGATCAAGGGGTTTACTTTGACTTTAGTAACTGTTAAGAAAATAATTAACGTGAAAATAAAAAAGGTAGCAACAAACAGATAGTATCTTTTGTAAAGTCGGTCGTAATCAGCTTGTTCTCTGATCTTTTTCTGCTCGGCCTGTAGTTCTTCTACTTTTTTTTGAAGCAATTCTTTTTCCGCCATCAATAACTGATTGCTTACCGAATCTAGCTGTATCGAAATGCCTTGCTTTTCCTGTTCCAATCGATTTTTCTCGCTTGTAACTACGTTAACTTTAGTCAACGCTTGATCTGCCGACTGTTTGATGGATTTGATTTCTTTCTCGTCCACTTTTGACTTGTAAAACATGTAGCTGTCGTATGAAGAGGTTGACTCTGCCGCATTGCCTAGTAATTGCTGGGCTTTAGCATTAAGTTGGTAGGCGTCTGCCAGAAGGCTCATATCGTTCAACTCTTTCGATAGAGAGATTGCCTCTTTCAGGTTTTTAGCTGCCTGTGCTGCCTGACTAAATTCTATTTGTGCTTTAGACAAGTTGAGCAACGCAAGAGTCAATCCATTTTTATCGCTTTTTTTTCTGTTAACGGAAAGGCATACCTGAAAAAAATGAACGCTTCTCTCGGGCTTACCCTGTTCTAGCAACAAAATACCCAGTGATTCCGAAACCAGTTTTATCCCATTATCTCCACCCAGCTTTTGGTACATCGCCAGCGATTTCTCAAAAGAATCAACAGCCTTTTCAATGGAGTCATTTTGCCAGTATTTGTTACCGAGCTGGAAATAACACGAAGCGATCTGCGGTTCTTCATTGTTTGCTTGGTACAATTTCAATTTGTCCCGTAGGACTTTAACATCGCCTACCTGAGCCAGTAAACCTGCCGGAAAAAGAAGCAGCAGCAGAATCTTTGAAAATTTCATGAATACTTAATTTCTTCCAAAATGGAGTAGAACAACAAAGATCAAACCAAGTTAAAGATAATTTCTCTCATCTATACAAGTTACCGTTACAAGGTGACTTTTTTTACAATTAGCGTACAAATATGCCCAGAGGCTAAACAACAAAGGAAAAAGTAAGGAAGAATTCTCCGTAGAATCCAACTAAAGATATGCCCATGCGGGTATACGGTAGTATTATAAAACAGTTCAGACTTGGGATTTTTTGCCTCAATTTAAGAGAACAATCCTTCAGCAAGCTTTTACCCCTCTCCTGGGGCTCACTTCAGGATTCGTGGTGAATCCTGCTGGCAAGAAGCATGAGGCAAAACTTGAAAAACTGCTGCACAGCTAAAATTTTAGATTGTGATACATCCATCAATAATTGTTAACTTTGAAGTCGTGCTTTTATAAGCACCTTGGTTTCACCAAAATCTTACCAATGGCTATGGCAGAAGTTAATTGTTCTTTTTGCGGGCGCAGCAAAAAAGATGTAGATCTGATGATTTCGGGCATCCACGCACACATTTGCGACAAGTGTGTGACGCAGGCCAATCAAATTTTATTAGAAGAGAAGAAAAATAAAGTAGAGCCTAGCAACTTGCCCAACTTTAAGTTGATAAAGCCGCGCGAAATCAAGAAGTTTTTGGATGAATATGTGATTGGGCAAGATGAGGCGAAGCGGGTGATGTCGGTGGCGGTATACAATCACTACAAACGGCTAACACAGCGTAAACTAGATACCGATGTCACGATTGAAAAATCGAACATTATTATGGTGGGGGAAACAGGCACAGGCAAAACCTACTTAGCCCGAACGCTCGCAAAAATATTACAAGTGCCTTTTTGTATTGCCGATGCCACCGTGCTTACAGAAGCGGGATATGTAGGCGAAGATGTGGAGAGCATTCTCACGCGCTTGCTACAAGCGGCCGACTATAATACGGAGGCAGCCGAGCGCGGCATTGTATATATTGATGAAATTGATAAAATCGCCCGCAAGTCCGATAACCCATCGATTACGCGCGATGTGAGTGGCGAGGGCGTGCAACAGGCATTACTGAAGTTGTTGGAAGGAACGGCTGTAAATGTTCCTCCGCAAGGTGGTCGGAAGCATCCCGACCAGAAAATGATTACGGTAAATACAGAAAACATTTTGTTTATCTGCGGTGGCGCGTTTGAGGGGATCTCAAAAGTGATTGGCCGCAGGTTGAACACAAGGCCATTGGGTTTTATGGCCAGTGCAGATGCTTCTTCGCCCTCTGATTTTGACAAAGACAATTTACTACAATTTATCTCCGCACAAGATTTGAAAACGTTCGGATTGATACCAGAACTAATTGGTCGATTGCCCGTAGTATCGTTCTTAAACCCGCTGGACGCAACTACGCTGCGCCAGATATTGACGGAACCAAAAAATGCGCTGGTGAAGCAGTATAAAAAGCTATTTGAGATGGAACAAATTGAGTTAGAGTTTAAGGATGGCGCCTTGGAGTTTATTGTAGAAAAGGCGGTTGACTTTAAGTTGGGTGCCCGCGGATTGCGTTCGATTTGCGAAGCGATTATTAATGACGCTATGTTTGAGTTGCCCTCTGAAAAAACCACCGACAGGTTGGTCATCAATCGTACCTATGCGGAAGAGAAGTTTAATAAGTCGCACTACAGTAAGTTGAAAGTAGCATAGGGCGCGTTTACAAAACTCAGTTGACAAGAGTAAATCACCTTTGACCCCCCACTTTAGTCAAGTAATCAAACATTAGTTTGGCAGTATTGGCCGAGGCAGAGCCTGTATCAAGCGTCTGGTATATCTTTTTGTAACTTTCGAGCATTTGCTGGCGCTGTTCGGTTTCTTTTGTTATAACAGTCAACTCTTGTTGTAGCTTGGCAGGATTGGCATCCGCCTGAATTAGTTCTTTTACAACTTCTCGATTTGCGATGAGGTTAACCAACGAAATGAATTTGACTTTTACTACGGATTTCGCAATGGAGTATTCCAATCCACCCGCCTTGTACACTACCACTTGTGGCACATTGAGCAAAGCCGTTTCTAATGTGGCGGTACCAGATGTGACAACAGCAGATCGGGCACGCAGTAATAAGTCGTAGGTTTGGTTGTATACAAATTTGACGTTATTCAACTGCTTAAAAGATGCGTACAAATATTCGGGCAGATTATCAACTGCCGCCACTACAAACTGAAAACTGGGGTTTTGCTTTGCTACTTCTGCCATCAACGGCACAATTCGCTCAAGTTCCATTTTGCGACTGCCTGGTAGCAGCGCAATTATCTTTTTGTCTGAGGGAATTTGTTGTTCGCTTTGGAAATTTTGGTTGGGTTGAAATGATTTAATGGCATCTAACACGGGGTTGCCTACATAGTTCACGTCCATTCCATACCGTTTGTAGAATTCCTTTTCGAATGGAAGAATTACATACAATTGGTCTGCGTTTTCTTTCAAACTCCATGCGCGTGCTTGTCTCCATGCCCACACTTTCGGTGGTATGTAATAGAGTATTTTGATTTGGTTGCGCTTGCCAAACTTGGCCATCTGCCGATTGAAGCCGCCATAGTCAATGAGGATAAGCGCATCAGGCTTGTATTGCAGTACATCGCGTTGGCACTGCTTCATGTAAGCCGCAATTTTGAAAAAGTTAATCACGGCCAGAAAGCCCATAAAGGCCAGTTGCCCATAGTGAAAGAGCAGACTTACGCCATTGCGCTCCATCTCCTCACCCCCTAGGCCACGAAAGGTTGCAGTGCCATCAAGTTTCTTTAACTCTTTCACCAAGTTGCTGCCGTGCAAATCTCCTGACCGTTCGCCTGCTATGATATAATATTTCAATTTCGAAGTGAAAGGTTAGAGGTTCGATGATTCGCCAAAATACTCCACGAAGTTGCGGGGCGTTTCAAATAATTTGATTGAATGTAGCTTTCCAAACTTGCTGATACTACTGATTTTTGGTTCCAGTATTTTCCAGATTTCGATGGCCAAAATTTCTGTGCTGGCTATTTTGTCCTTCATAAAGTCAATGTCTAGGTTCAGGTTTTTGTGGTCGAGTTTATCGATTACTTCCGCCCTAATCAAAATGCTCAGTTTTTTCAAGTCGACCACAAACCCTGTGTCTGGGTCGGGCGTGCCAGCCACCGTGGTAATCAGCTCAAAATTGTGGCCATGCCAGTTTTCGTTTGCACATGGCCCGAATACCTCCACGTTTTTTTCCTTACTCCATTGAGGGTTATAGAGCTTATGCGCTGCGTTAAAATGCTCTTTTCGGCTAACGTAAATCATGTAAGTTAAATTAACGCAAGATAGCTTGTTCGCAGAAACTGAAAACGGTATTTTTATGTCATAAATCTGTCATCTATGGATTACCTTCAATTTACAAC
>JBJTHA010000085.1:0-11482 GCA_046094265.1 Cytophagales bacterium | reverse complement strand
ATTATTTCCCGGGCTACAACAAGTTTCGCTCGCAAAGCTTCGCGCTCGTGATCATCTTGTTGGTGATGCCATTGATTGGTATGATGGGGCTTGAGAGATTCATCACCGAAGGAGCAACTGCAGAAAACAAGAGGAAATTGTTGATTACTTTTGGCATAGTCGGTGGATTTTGCTTGGTATTAATTCTGTTTGCCGGGTTTGGTAGTTATATGGGCGAAGGGAATGATCAGTTGCCCGTGTGGTTTAAAAAAGCTTTGATGGACGATCGAGCCTCTTTACTCCGCGCGGATGCTTTCCGTTCGTTGGCATTTATCGCTGGTATTTTTATCATGTTATACCTCAACGTGTTCAAGAAGATTTCACCCAACGGATTTTTTGCTTTATTGATTTTCATGACCATGATAGACGTGGCCGTGGTGGATCGTAGGTACTTTACAAAAGAGAATTTCCAGCGAAAGCGTGATAACTCCACTTTTGTAGCGAATGCAGCTGATGATGTAATCTTGAAAGACAAGAGCCACTATCGCGTCTTCAACATACAAGGCACATTTACCGAAGCACGCACTTCTTATTTCCACTATTCTTTGGGCGGCTATCATGGCGCAAAACTGCGTAGGTATCAAGACTTGTACGATTCATGCATTGTGCGCGAACGCCAGCAATTGTTCGTAGATGCACAGCAGGGGCAAATCAACTTTTCGAAATACGGTGTGCTGAACATGCTTAACACAAAATATGTCGTGTACGGGGAAGAAGCCAACAACGTAATTCCAAACACGAGTGCCAATGGCCCAGCGTGGTTTGTGAGCCAGGTAACACTTGTAGACTCACCGAACGAAGAGATAAAGAAGTTACGCGAAATTGACACGCGGGCAACGGCTGTGGTCGATCAATCTAAAAACAAACTCGCCAATACTTCTTTACTGTTCGATTCTCTTTCAACGGTTTTGTTAGCAGAATTCAAACCGAGCTATGTTAGATATCAGTCTCAATCAACGCAAAATGGTTTGGCTGTTTTCTCTGAGATTTATTATCCCAAAGGATGGAAAGCCTTCATTGATGGAAAAGAGTCACCAATTATACGTGCAAACTATGTTTTGAGAGCGTTAGAAGTGCCAGCTGGTAACCATACGATTGAGTTTAAGTTCGAACCAGAGCCTTATGTAATCGGCAACAAAGTAACGCTGGCCTCAAGCTGGGTTGTACTTTTGGTAATGTTAGGCTGTGTCGGAATGAATATTAGGAAGTCGGAATGATTTTTCAGAATAGCTCTTTTAGTTCGAAATGAAGAGTCTCAATCACGATTGACTTTACAGTACCGTTCTCTGATAGGAATAGAGCCGGAACATCCTCACCGTGTTGGGGAGTGTAGATTTCGATTGTTTCATTGGCGGGGTCAACGATCCAATATTCACGCACTCCAAATTCCAAGTATTTCTTCTTTTTTTGATTTCGATCAGTATAGCTATTAGATGGCGAAATGATTTCAACAACTAAGTCAACAGGACCTTCTATTCCTCGTTCAGTGATCGATGAGAGATTACTTGGCGACAAATAAACGAGGTCGGGTTGAAAAACATTCCTCAAGTCGATATATAAGTCAATGGGGGAATAGAACAACTCTCCTTTTCCATTGGTAATTTTGTCGATTATTCTAAAAATTCTTCGCGACACCTTCCGGTGATTGGGTTTAGGTGCGGGGCTCATAATTAACTCTCCATTGATTAATTGGCAAGGTGTTTTAATTTCACCTAAAAGAAGATAATCATCTACAGTCCAGTTTTTGGTTCTATCAATTGTAAGCGTGCTCATCTTAATTCAAAGATAGCAAATTATTCATCCTTCAGCACCTCTACCGGATTGAGCGTGGCCGCCTTGATGGAGTGATAACTGGTGATCGCTAAAGCAATCAATAGAGTTCCCATTCCCGCCAAGACGTAAATGTAAGGCGATGGTGAGATGTGATAGGTAAAACCCTGCAACCACTTCGTCATGAGCCAGTAGGAGAGTGGCGCGCCAATGATAAAGGCGATAATGATAAGTTTGGTGAAGCCTGTGGATATAAGAATCAAAATGTCTTTTGCAGAAGCGCCCGAGACCTTTCGAATACCAATTTCTTTGGTACGCTGTTCTAGCGTATAAACAATCATTCCTAATAAACCTAAGGCTGCGATAATAATGGCGAGAGTGGCCAGCACTGTTAGTGTTTTGCCAAAATTTCGTTCTGCTTTAAAAGTATTGGCAAAAGCCTGATCAACGAATGAATAGTCAAAAGCAACATCACCTGCTTTTTCTTTCCACAAAGCGGCCAGAGAAGCAAGTGATTTTTTCCAAGCCGTTCTGTTTTGCCCTTCCATACGAAGCACAACATACTGCTTATCGCCCATGCCAAACACGTTCGTGTTTTTTATGTGAAAAATCCCCATTGGCTCAATAGGGTTGCCCAACGACCAATAATGATAGTCTTCCACGACGCCAATCACTTCAAAGCGCACTTCTCCTCCAGGGCTTTCTATTTTCTTACCAACTACTGATTCGTTCACTTCCCAACCGATTTTTTTGATGGCTGTTTCGTTCAGGATTACGCGGTTGTGGTCACCGGGTGTACCCAGCGAAAAATTCCTTCCATATTTTAACTTGATCCCGAGCGTTGCTAGATATTGCTCATCGCCAGAAGTGAAATTGAGTGGAAACGTGTTCGCTCCCATGCCTTCAGCGCTGAACTTGTCTCCGCCAAATGTGTTAGGTGGCACCGAAGTACAAAGCGAAGCACTCACCACTCCCGGTACGTTAAAGGCAGAGTTGACTGCACTTTCTCCATCACTCAACCGCTCGGCATGGCTGATCACCACTAAGTTTTCCCTGTCAAATCCTAAATCTTTTTCGCCAACAAATGTTAATTGTTGAAAAACTACGGCTGTACAAATAATGAGTGCAATGGATACGGTGAATTGGAAAACCACTAGCCCATTGCGAAAAGACTTACCTTCTTTACCCGTCTTCAATTTTCCTTTCATGACCTCGACCGGATGGTAAGCGCTGAGGAAGATAGCTGGGTAACTTCCGGACAGCAGGCTCATGACTAAAACGACCGACAGTAATGCAATGATCAATTGCGCATCGCCCAATAAATTGATCTGTAATGCACGGCCGACTAATAGATTAAAAGCAGGCAATAAAATCTGGATCAAAGCCAATGCAATCAACATGGCAATCGCACAAAAAATAAACGCTTCTATGAAATATCCGATGCCCAATTCTACCTTTCCCAATCCTAATATTTTTCTAACGCTTGCATCTTTGATTCTCTTGGTAAATTGAGCCGTAGACAAATTCATAAAGTTGACACAAGACAGAAGAATGATAAAAACGGCCGCACCAATCAGCGAGTAGATGATGGTTAGATTACCATCATTGATCAGCCGGTTGTAGACAACCTTAGCGGGTAAATGAATAGTCGTAATCGGTTGTAGAAACAACTCCCAATTTTTTCCAGATTTAACGTAGTCGTCAAACGACATGTTCATTACTCTTTGGAGGGTGGCCTCTGCATGTTTGCGTGGTATCGTTGCCAATTTTGTTTTTACAGCTTCCAGGTTAGCGTCCTCCTCTAGCAATATGAAAGTTTCCAATTGTGTCCATATCCAACTCCAATACAGCTTTTTTACTTGTGGAAAACTATTCATTGACATCAGCATGTCAAATTGCAAATAGGTATTGGTGGGTAGGTCTTTGGCAACGCCTGTCACTTCATAGGTCCTCTGATTTTCGCCCGCGCCCATCAATATCAATTTACCCATGGGCTCTTCGTCACCAAAGTATTTCTTAGCGGTTGCTTCGGTGAGCACAATTGTGTTGGCTTGCTGCAGTGCGGACACTCCATCGCCCTTCACCAAAGGGAAGTTGAACATTTTGAAGAAGTTGGAATCAGCAGCAAGTATGTCGGTCTGCTCAAAAGAAATGACTTCATTTTTTTGATTGGTATAGGAAACCAAAAAATTCCCGGGCGTGTGAATACTGGAAATTAACTTTACTTCAGGTATTTCTTCTTTTACTGCGTAGGCCACGCCCGGACCTGTAGACGCAAATTCATTGTCGCTGCTCTCGCCCCAAATAAAGGTTTGATTCACGCGGTAAATATGGTCTGCGTGGGGATGGAATCGATCGTAGCTAAACTCGTGCCTCGCATAAAGATAGATCAGTAGCGAACTGGCAATGCCCACGGTTAGGCCCAAGACATTGATAAATGTAAAAAGCTTTTGTCTTTGCAGGTTTCGAACGAAGTGGGTGAGGTAGTGCCTAATCATGGGTTCGGTTTTGCAGCTTGGTTTGCAAGCATTATACCAATGCAAATCTTTTGTGAATCAAGGGTTTTTACATGATTTATTGTGCGGTGACGAAAGATTTTGTCCGTTTTTGGAACGATGTTAGACTGCTATTTTAGCCCTAAAAACTGTTATCTTAGCCTTTTGATCTTTCAGTCATGTCTTTGTTTCTCTTGGTCTCTCAGTCATTTGTATCTCGGTTCAAAACAAAACCCCTTATTGTTTGTGCCCCCGGCCGAATTAACTTTATCGGTGAACATGTCGATTACAATGATGGCTTTGTATTGCCTGCGGCCATTGACCGCGAGATGGTTTTTGCCATCGGAAAAAGTGGCCACGATCGCTGCAATGTGTATTCGCACGACTTGGAAGAAGGTGTTTCCTTTAGCATTCATGATTTGAATGCGGGCGAAACGTGGGTCAACTACCTGATGGGCGTGCTGGATGGATTTGAGAGGCGAGGCTTGCCGGTGCACGGGGTAGATTGTGTGTTTGGAGGCAACATACCCTTGGGCGCTGGGTTGTCGTCTTCGGCCGCGCTGTGCTGCGGGTTTGCATTTGCCGTCAATGAGCTTTTCAAGTGTAAACTACCGAAATTGGAGCTAGCCAAAATTGCTCGGTATGCCGAGCATGAATTCGCTGGTTTACAATGCGGCATCATGGATCAATATGCCAGCTTGTTTGGGGTGAAGGGCGCGGCACTTCTATTGGATTGTCGTGCGCTTACACACGAAATAGTGCCGGTTAAATTAACGGAGCATTCCATTTTGTTGGTCGATACTAAGGTAAAGCATTCACTGGCTGCCACGGCTTACAACGATAGGCGAGAGGCTTGCGAAGAGGGATTGCGAATCCTACATGAGAAAAACCCGAGCGTCAATTCGCTGCGCGATGTGTCAGCCACTGTTCTTTATGAAAATCAAGACGCCTTGGGCGATGAGGTATACATCAAATGCTTGTTTGTTGTGGAAGAGATGAAGCGCACCCAATTAGGTGCAGGTATGCTTAGAAAAAATGATATGAAAGCCTTTGGAGAGTTAATGTATCAAACCCACTGGGGCTTGAGTCAACGCTACGAGGTAAGTTGCGCAGAGCTTGATTTTTTGGTCTCGCTGGCCGAAGAAGATAAAAAGTGGATTGTTGGCTCACGTATGATGGGCGGTGGCTTTGGCGGATGCACGCTCAACATCATCGACAATAGTTATGTAAAGGTCTTTCAAGAAAAAGTACTTCACCAATATCTTGGTACTTTCAAAAAAGAACCTGATTTTTATCTGGTTAACTTGGCAGATGGTGTAGCGATGGGGACCTAGGCCTTTGGGCTTAGTTCTCATGTTCAAGCCGCTAAGTTCCAAGTCCAAATATCTAAGACCTAAACTACATGCAAAAACTCCAACTCACCGATTACATTGTCTTCTTCGTTTACTTCATCATCGTTTCGAGTTACGGTTATTGGATTTACACCCGAAAAAAACGAAGCGAGGTAGATTCAAAAGATTTCTTCTTGGCTGAAGGCTCACTTACTTGGTGGGCCATTGGCGCATCGTTGATTGCCTCTAACATTTCGGCCGAACAATTTATTGGTATGTCGGGCTCTGGGTTTGCTATGGGCTTGGCCATCGCCAGCTACGAATGGATGGCAGCAGTTACCCTTATTGTGGTGGCGGTTTTCTTTTTGCCCATCTATCTCAAGAATAAAATCTATACCATGCCGCAGTTTTTGGCACAGCGGTATAGTCCATTGGTAGCCACTATTATGGCAGTGTTTTGGTTGTTGGTTTACATTTTCGTTAACCTAACCTCCATACTTTACTTGGGCGCCTTGGCGGTTGAAACAATTACCGGGCTCAGCTTTACCACTTGTGTGTTGGGCCTTGCGATTTTTGCCGTGTTCATTACCCTTGGCGGGATGAAGGTGATTGGGTTCACAGATGTGATACAAGTGGTGGTGTTGGTGTTGGGCGGATTAGCGACCACCTACCTGGCCTTGGGCTTGGTGGCAAAAGAATTAAGCGGTGGAGATATTTGGCAAGCGTTGGGGTATGTGCACGACAACGCCACTGACCACTTCCACATGATTTTGAACAAGGGCCAAATGATGATACCTGATGGCAAGGGCGGCACGCGCGATGCATACCAAGACCTGCCCGGCCTCGCTGTTTTGATTGGCGCCATGTGGATTGCCAACTTAAACTATTGGGGTTGCAATCAATACATTACACAACGGGCACTGGGTGCCGATTTGAAGACTGCCCGAGCTGGCTTGCTCTTCGCTTCTGGGTTAAAAATCATTATGCCCATTATTGTGGTGTTGCCTGGCATCGCAGCTTTTGTGTTATACAAGAATGGTTTTTTCCAAACCGAGATGGTTGACCCTACCACGCAGGCATTGAAGTCAGATAGGGCCTATCCTGTGTTGCTGAACTTGCTACCCGCAGGGCTAAAAGGGCTTTCGTTTGCTGCTTTGACGGCAGCAGTGGTGGCATCGTTGGCCGGAAAGGCAAATAGCATCTCCACCATTTTCACCCTTGATATCTATAAAAAGTTTTTCAAGAAAGATGCGTCTGAACGGCATATGGTAAACGTTGGCAAGATTGCCATCATCGGTGCAATGCTCATCGCTATCGTGATGTCTCCACAACTGAAACGATTCGATCAAGCGTTTCAATTCATTCAAGAGTTTACCGGGTTGATTTCGCCTGGCGTAGTGGCCATCTTTATTTTGGGTATGTTTTGGAAACGCGCGAATGGCACAGCGGCACTGGTGGCAGCAATTGCGACCCTTCCTTTGGGTATTTGGCTCAACGAGCTGTATCCGGCCATTCCTTTTTTGCACCGTATGGGTATTGTGTTTTTGATTTTAGTCGCTTTGATGATTGTCATCAGTTTGATTACGCACGGTAAGAAAGAGCGGGCCATTGAAGTCTCTGCTGATATGTTCCGCGTAAACAAATCATTTGCGGTGGGTGCGCTGTTGGCGATTGGTATTATATCGGCATTGTATATTGTTTATTGGTAATCACTTGAGGTTCGAAGTTTGACATTCGAGGTTCGAACCTCTAACTTCGAACCTCCAGTTTCGAAAATGAAAGACACAGCTGTCACCCCCGACCAAAAAAGAAATCTTTGGACGGTCATCACCGCCTCCTCTGTCGGCACGCTCATTGAGTGGTACGACTTTTTTATTTTCGGAAGTTTGGCCACCATTTTATCTGAGCAGTTTTTTCCCAAGGCTAATCCCACCGCTGCTTTTCTATCAACGCTTGCTACGTTTGCCGCGGGTTTTATTGTGCGGCCGTTTGGAGCCCTGGTGTTTGGCCGCTTGGGCGACAAGGTGGGGCGCAAGTATACGTTTTTGGTAACGCTCATCATCATGGAGGGTTCTACATTTGCAATTGGCCTGGTTCCTAATTATGATACCATTGGCATTTTTGCTCCACTGATCGTTTTGTTATTGCGATTGTTACAGGGCCTAGCACTAGGTGGGGAGTACGGAGGCGCAGCCAGATATGTTGCCGAGCATGCGCCTGCAGCTCAGCGAGGGTTTTATACGAGCTTCATTCAAATCACGGCTACACTTGGTTTGTTTGTATCGTTGGGCGTGATTTTGATGGTGCGCCAGTCAGTAGGGGTGGAGGCATTTAGCAGTTGGGGTTGGAGGATTCCATTTATTCTCTCTGCGCTGTTGGTAGGCGTATCGATTTACATTCGGTTGCGAATGAGCGAGTCACCGCTGTTTGCCAAACTGAAGGCAGAGGGAAAGACTTCGGCCAACCCTATCAAAGAAAGTTTTGGCAAAAAGGAAAATCTGCAAATGGTATTGATTGCATTGTTTGGTGCCACGGCCGGGCAGGGGGTGGTTTGGTACACGGGCCAGTTTTATGCGCTCTCATTTATTCAAAAAACCTGTCAGATTGAGTATGTGCAATCAAACAAGATTGTAGCCATTGCATTGCTGATTGGTACACCGTTATTTGTCTTTTTTGGATGGCTATCCGACAGGGCTGGGCGAAAGTTTATCATGATGATGGGCTTGTTGTTGGCCGTTGTTTTGTATCGACCCATTTATCATCAAATGTTTGTGCTGGCCGATGTAAACAAGAAAACCGTTCTGGACTCCGCCACGCAGATTGAGCACACCGTTTCTAAAAATGAGAAAGGAGAGATGGTAGACGTTACCGCTCGCCCACAGTTCTATACCGATGGAAGTAGTTTGGCCGAAATTACCAAACAAAGCCAAGCGAGTGATTCCAAACCCGAAACGAAAAAAGAAGTGACTTTGAGCGGCAGCAATTATTTTTGGATGATTGGTTTGATTTTAATACAAGTCATTTTGGTTACGATGGTGTACGGACCGATTGCTGCTTTTTTAGTGGAGCTATTCCCCACACGTATCCGCTACACATCTATGAGTTTGCCATACCACATTGGCAACGGTGTGTTTGGCGGACTCACGCCATTTATTGCCACAGCACTCGCCTCACAAAGCACCGACAAGTTTGTAGGCTTGTGGTACCCAATTATTGTGGCGGGCGTTAGCTTTGTGGTGGGGATGATTTTTTTAAGTAATAGGAGACCATCGGAGAGTGAATATTAATAGCTACCTGGAGATTCACAAGAATTTTGGCTAATGGAGGGAATTAACTGCGGTACGTAATAGAAGCTGTCAAGGCTAGCTAAAAGAACGGATGTTTTTTCAATGACCCATCGTCTTTTGGTAAGTTTCTTATTGATTGCTAAGGTGAAAAATTTCTGTCAATGCAACTCTCAACAAACAAACCTTGGCAACCATTTCGTAGTTAGTGGCGGAGTGCTACTTTTGAGTCTTTATAACCACTCTCAGTTGTGAACTTTACCTCTCAGCTTATCGAAAACCCCGTATTCTCTATCGTGGCAAAGGCTGCGCGCACCGTGGGGGTACGAGCCTATGTGGTGGGCGGCTTTGTGCGCGATCTGCTCCTTAAGCGCCCCTGCAAAGACATCGACTTTGTGTGTGTAGGCAGCGGCATTGCCCTTGCAGAAGAGACTGCCAAACATTTGAAAGAGAAACAGGTTACCGTTTTCAAAAACTTCGGCACCGCGCATATCCAGCACGGTGATTTTGAGTTGGAGTTTGTGGGTGCCCGCAAAGAATCGTACCGCACCGAATCGCGAAAGCCTTTGGTAGAAGATGGTACTCTCGAGGACGACCAAAACCGCAGGGACTTTACCATCAACGCACTGGCTATTAGCCTGAACGATGATGATTTTGGCACATTGATCGATCCGTTCGTGGGCGTCCAACACCTCAAAGAAAAAATCATTCAAACTCCGCTTAGTCCGGATGTTACCTTTTCAGACGATCCGCTGCGCATGATGCGCGCCATCCGTTTTGCCTCGCAGTTGAAATTTGACATCGAGGCCGATACATTTGCTTCCATCTACAAGAACAAAGACCGTATCAAAATCGTGTCGATGGAGCGGGTAATTGATGAGCTGAACAAAATCATTTTGTCGCCTGTGCCATCCTACGGCTTCAAGCTGCTGTTTCAAAGTGGTTTGTTAAAAGAATTCTTCCCCGAAATGGTGGCACTGCACGGGGTAGAATACCAGGATAACAAAGCCCACAAAGACAACTTCTACCATACGCTACAAGTGTTAGATAATGTCTCGCAAATGTCTGACGACCTTTGGCTGCGTTGGGCTGCAATTCTGCACGACATCGCCAAGCCCGCCACCAAGCGCTTTGATAAAGAAGTCGGGTGGACGTTTCACGGTCATGAAGATAGAGGCGCGCGCATGGTGCCGGGTATTTTCAAAAGGCTAAAGCTTCCGCTGAATGACAAGATGCAGTTCGTGCAGAAGTTGGTGAAACTACACCTGCGGCCAATAGCACTATCAAAAGAGGTGACAGATTCGGCCGTCAGGCGTTTGCTATTTGAGGCGGGCGATGATACAGATGCGCTCATGAAGTTGTGCCGGGCAGACATCACCTCAAAAAATGCGGAGAAAGTAACCAAATACCTGCGCAATTTTGAGAAGGTAGAACAGAAAATGGTAGACGTGGAAGCCAAAGACCACGTGCGCCAATTTCAGCCGCCCATTTCCGGCAACGAAATCATGGAATGGTTCGAGTTGCCGCCCAGTAAAATCGTGGGCAATTTAAAAGATCAGATCAAAGAAGCTATCTTGGAGGGCGAAATCAGAAACGACCGCGCAGAGGCGTATGCTTTTTTGGTGACGCTGGCATCCAAACAAGGATTAACCATTAAAACTAAATACATAACCTACCCACCTACATTACCATGAGAAGTTTGTTATTGCTGCTACTGCTTTGTGTTTCTGTATCCGCCTTTGCACAGAAGAAGAAAAAGGGCGAAGAGGCAAAGCCTGCTACACCACCTGCTACGGCACCGCCCGAAGCCAAAAAGCCTGAATCTGCCAAAGTTGATTCACTCGCTCCGCGCGATGTGCTCACCGAGCACTTTGCCAGAAAATATGCTGCGGCTGTGCAATGGAACGATTACGATGTGGCAAAGGACGCCCTTTACGATTTGATCATTCGCAATCCTCAAAACGATTCATTAATTTTTGATTTGGCAGTTTTCTACTATCAAAATCGTAAGTCGGCCAGTGCCGTGTTGGTATCAAACGAGTTGTTGGCACGCAACCCTAAAAGCACAGCTGCCTTAGAAATCAATGCCGCTGGTTTGGAAGACCTGGGTGTGCTCGACAAAGCCATTCAAAAATACGAGAGCCTCTATTTGCTTACCACCAACATGGGTGTAATGTACAAGATGGCTTTTTTGCAATACCGTTTAAAGCGGTATGGAGAGTCCGGTGCATCGGCCGATATTCTTTTGGCGAACAAAGAAATCGACAACAACAAAGTGCAATTCAATGGTGCCGATGGTAAGCCAAGAGACTATTCGATGAAAGTTGCCGTGCTGAACCTAAAAGGTATGTTGGCACTAGACCAAGGCGACAAGATCAACGCCAAGAAATTCTTTGACCAAACCTTGGCCATTGCCCCCGATTTTGTATTGGCGAAGGAAGGACTGGCGAAGTGTAAATAATAGTTGATTGTTGGTAGTCGCTCGTTTTTGCTGGTTGTAGGACGATAGTTTTGAGCCCGAATAACCACCAACTATCAGCCATCAACGAACAAACAATTACCG
>JBJTHA010000084.1:0-5343 GCA_046094265.1 Cytophagales bacterium | reverse complement strand
ACATTGTCTAATGCATAATCTGGGTTAAATATGTGGACGAAGCCAGCGCCAATGTGCAAACGCAACAATATGGCGAAACCTATGAGCACCGGCCGCTGATTTACACCATCGTAGCATCGGCAGAAAATTTCAAAAACCTTGAGCAAATACGATTGGACAATTTGCGCAGAGCAGGGATGGCCGAGGGCACACCGACCACCAAAGTGGCCATTGTATGGATGAGCTTTAACGTGCATGGCAATGAAGCCAATAGCATGGAAGCGGCCATGAAGATTTTGTATGAATTAGTAAATCCGGCCAACACCAAAACAAAAGAGTGGCTCAAAAATACTGTGGTAATTTTAGATCCGTGTATCAATCCGGATGGGAGAGACCGCTACGCGAACTTTTACAATCAATATGGAAACAATCCGCCCAATGCAGATCCTCAGGCACGCGAACACGTGGAACCTTGGCCGCGCGGGCGCGCTAACCATTATTTGTTTGACTTGAATCGCGACTGGGCATGGATCACACAAACTGAATCACAAGCGCGCATCAAACTCTACCACCAGTGGATGCCCCAGGTACACGTTGACTACCACGAGCAAGGATTTAACTCACCTTACTACTTTGCACCGGCTGCGGAACCCTACCACGATGTCATCAGCAACTGGCAGCGTGAGTTTCAAAAATCAATTGGTCAAAACAACGCGAAATATTTTGATGAGCAAGGCTGGCTGTACTTTACCAAAGAGTGCTTTGACTTGTATTATCCAAGCTATGGGGATACTTATCCAACCTATAGTGGTGCCATTGGCATGACATACGAGAAAGGAGGAATCAACGCAGGGCTAGTAGTGACGACCAACGAAGGTGAACCCCTTACCCTTAAAGACAGGCTTACACACCATTTTACCACGGCCATGAGCACGATTGAAATCTCATCGGTAAATGCCACGCGGCTAGTTGACGAATTCGAAAAATATTTTAAAGAAACCCTCAACGCACCAGCGGCACCCTATAAAAGTTACATCATCAGAGCCGACAATCATCCAGACAAGTTGAAAAAACTCACTACTTGGCTCGCCACCCACCACATTCAATTTGGACATGGTGTGGCAAAACCGTTGCGCGGCTTCGATTACCAAGCGCAAAGCGTAAATGCGTTCAGTTTGTCAAGCGATGACATTGTCATTAATATTTACCAACCAAAGGGCAGGTTAGTGACCACCTTGTTCGAGCCATCTTCGCGCTTAACGGACTCATTGACATATGATATCACCGCTTGGAACGTGATCTATAGTTACGACCTGAAGGCTTATGCGGTAAATGAAAAAATCAGCGTCATTAAACCCTATCAGAAAAAGCAACCCCCAGAAGCAGTTATTGCCCCAAAGCCATATGCGTACTTGTTTGCATACAAGAGTTTACAAGATGTGGAATTATTGACAGCATTGATGAAGCGTGGTATTAAGGTACGCAAAGCAACAAGCACCTTCAAGCTCAACAATCAGACATTTGTTTGAGCCGGGCACCTTAATCGTAACCCGATATGGTAATGAAGCAAAGCCCGACTTTGATACCGCAGTTTTGACCTTGACCCAACAACTCAATAGAACAGTCTTCACAGCAAATACCGGATTAGCGTCATCAGGTGCAGACTTTGGATCGTCTGATGTAGCCATCATCAAGCCGCCAAAAATTGCAGTATTGGGCGGAGACCAAACCGCCTCGTTGAGTCATGGCGAGGTGTGGCATTTTTTCGAACAACAAGTTCACTATCCTGTTTCGGTTATAGGTACCGATCATTTCAAAGGCATTGATTTGTGGCAGTACACTGTTCTGGTTGTGCCCGATGGAAATTATAAATTATTTGATGAAGGCACCTTGAGCATGGTGGAGCGCTGGGTTACGGATGGCGGCAAGCTCATTACAATAGCTAACGCCAACAGTGCATTTGCAGACAAAAAGGGGTTTGGTTTGAAAGAGTTTACGAATGAAGATGCCAAGAAAAAATTAGAAAAAGAGGAAAAAGACGCGAACGAGAAAAGTGCATTGCTGAAATACCAAGATGCCGAACGCAGAAATTTGAGCAACAGTATTTTTGGCGCCATCTACAAGTTACCTATCGACAATACACATCCCCTTGCATTTGGCTTGGGTAGCCACTATTTTTCGATGCGCACCAACACACTTCGGTTCGGCTATTTAGAAAAAGGCTGGAACGTGGCCACCATGCGTGGCAAGCAAAAACCTTTAATTGGTTTTGCTGGTGTGCAGGCCAACAAAGAATTGGAAAACAGTTTGGTGTTTGGCGTAGAAGACAAAGGCAAGGGGAAAGTAGTTTACTTGGTGGATAACCCACTCTTCAGAGCGTTTTGGGAGAATGGCAAAATGGTTTTTGCCAACGCAGTGTTTATGGTAGGCAATTGATTACCGAATCGTTAAGGGAAATTTTGGGGTGAAGATTCCAGTCTTGCTCACTTGCGTGAACAGCGCAAACGTTGCATCGGAACGTTTTTTAGGCAGCCAATTGCAAGCCCTTTTTGCTTTGGCGCAGTGCCTGACGGATTTCCCTCATCGCGATTTTTTTGTCGATGCTGGTTTGTTCCGATTGGTGCAGTAAGTTCTTGATATAAACAAGAACTTCTTCCATTTGCACTTTATCCATAGCATCCAAGCTTTGCATAATTGCAATTTTTGGTGATGGTATCATGACAATTAGTGGTTGTCTATACAAAGAACGTAAAATAACGCCCTGAAGTCCAAGTATTTCTCTCTCTAATCACAAAAAGATAACCACCGTTTAATTTTCTGTCCAAAATAGGTGCATTTTGCCAATGCAAAAGCGCACCGCGCGGGCTGCCTTAATCTTGGTTTAACAAAGTGAAAG
This sequence comes from Cytophagales bacterium, assembly GCA_046094265.1. GTDB lineage: Bacteria > Bacteroidota > Bacteroidia > Cytophagales > Cyclobacteriaceae > ELB16-189. The sequence continues at coordinate 2,468 of JBJTHA010000084.1, read as the reverse complement.
TATTACTACTGCACCAACATTACCATTCACCCGAAAAAGGCGGTGCGATTCGTTCATATTACCTCACCCAAGCCTTGGTTGCCAAGGGAATTAAGGTTACTGTAATCACTACGCACAACGAACAAAGCTATTTGAAACGCAATGATGAGGGTGTAGAAATTCACTTTTTACCGATCGCTTACAATAACCGATTTACTTTTGCGGCACGCATTGTCTCGTTCTTGCAATTTATCTGGAGGGCTTCGAGGTTGGGTGGACAACTGGGCAAGTTTGATTTTTGTTATGCCATTTCGGTGCCGCTCACGGTGGGCATTGCCGCGATGTTGATTAAAAGACGAACGGGCATTCCGTTCATTTTTGAAGTGGGCGACTTGTGGCCTGAAGCTCCCATTCAAATGGGCGTGGTAAGAAATACTCTTTTCCAAAAATCATTGTATGCACTTGAAAACAGAATTTATCAATCAGCACATTCAATCGTTGCACTGTCACCTGCCATCAAACAAGAAATCGAAAAGAAGGTGAGCCAAAAGAAGATACACCTCATACCCAACATGGCAGATTGCGAATTTTTTGTTCCGCAGTCTAAGCCGTCACATGCAGATTATGCCGGGATAGATGCTGCCAAGTTCACTGTTGCTTACATTGGTGCGATAGGGATTGCAAATGGCCTAGACTATTTTTTAGAATGTGCCAATACGGTACGTAAAGTGCAACTGCCTGTACAATTTTTGTTGATGGGTGATGGTGCAGAACTAGACCGACTGAAAAACGCGAAAGAAAAACTGGTGCTTACCAATCTTCTCTTTTTGGAATTTGGTAATCGTGAAAGAGTAAAACAGGTGCTAAGTTACGTTGATGCTTGTTTTGTGTGCTATAAAAACATATCGGTGCTTCAAACGGGCTCACCTAACAAATATTTTGATGCGCTGGCGGCTGGCAAGTTGGTGCTTACCAATTTTGGAGGATGGATTAAAACAGAAATTGAAAGTGAAAAGTGTGGAGTGGCGCTGGATGCCCATCACCCTTCAGACTTTATCAAGAAAATATCACCCTTTATTAGTGATCAAAACCTTCTTAGGTCTTATCAAAGCAATGCGCGGGCATTGGCGAAAAAGAAATATTCACGAGAGTTGCTGTCCGACCAGTTTGTAAGGGTTTTTAGTACCTTGTAATCATGCGAAAGCAACAAAAATCAAAAACAAAACCGCCCCGCAAAGGAAACCGTCAAAAAATTGCTACGCCACCAGAGCAGCAAAGCGAATCTGAAAATCCTTTTGACTTTGGTGGATTGCCAACTAGAGACTTGAAGAAGAATTTGGGTTGTGGATAATTTCAAGGTTGAAGACACGGATACTTTCAAACAGAAATTAAATAAAAAAGATATTTTAAACATTTTAAACCAATACAGAAAACTAAAAAAACGCCTGAAATGAACCGAAATCAAGCACTTAAAAAAATAGCAAGCACAGCTTTGGGCATCACTGTACTGCCACAAATTGCTAAATCAATGGAAGCACTGCCGGAAGCCGTAAAAGGAAAAATCAATCATTCCGTTTGCCAATGGTGCTATAGCGACATTCCATTGGACGAGTTGTGCGCTGCGGCCAAAAGAATGGGAATCAAATCTATTGACTTACTGAATTCTACCCAATGGGCAACTGCAGCTAAGTATGGATTAACATGTGCGATGGCTTATGCCAATGATGGGGGACTGCAACGCGGTTTTAACAATCCGGCATTCCACGAACAGCTGTTAAAAGACTATTCTGCGAACATCCCCAAAGCAGCGGAAGCCGGCTTGAAAAATGTGATCTGTTTTAGTGGTAACGCCAACGGCCTGAGTTACGAACAAGGGTTAGAGAATTGTGCACGTGGCTTAGAACCGGTAATGAACGTAGCGGAAAAGTATAACATGCTCGTCAGTATGGAACTGCTCAACAGTAAAGTAGACCATAAAGATTACCAATGCGACCGTACGGATTGGGGCATAAAACTTTGCGAAAAATTGGGCTCTCCGAATTTCAAATTGCTATACGACATTTACCACATGCAAATCATGGAAGGTGATGTGATTGCTACTATTCGTAAAAACATCAAGTACATCTCCCACTTCCATACAGGTGGTGTGCCGGGCCGGCATGAGATTGATGAGACGCAAGAGTTGCACTACCCTGCCATCATGCAGGCAATTGTCGACACCGGCTTTACGGGATTTGTAGCCCAGGAGTTTATCCCAGCCAAGAAAGACAAATTAAAGTCGTTAAAAAAAGCGGTGAAGATTTGCAACGTGTAGAGTGAATAGGTTGCTACTGCACTTGTATCAACCTTATCCTTGCATCGTCAGCTCTCACATTCACTTTCGCGGTTCCGCTGGCCAATTCAAACCGAGAGCGATCATCCGTTTCTTCCACGCGCTTGAACCTGCCCTCTGCGGTTACACGCTTGTCACCATGGCGCACATCAAAACT
>JBJTHA010000083.1:0-6098 GCA_046094265.1 Cytophagales bacterium | reverse complement strand
CCAGATACTTATCTAATTCTTCAAAGTCGCGCAGCAGCATCTCGCCCCAGTAATAGAATTTATCAATGCCCTCGGTGTTAGCGTTTACCTGTTTGTATGACTGGTACAGACGCAAGATGAGATTGAATTTATCCGCTACTTGCAGATCAGAAAAAGTAGAGATGATTTCTTCAATTGTGAAAATCGAAGGAATCCACTTAGGGGCAGTGAGGTTTTTACGCAATTCATTTTTAAAATACAACGCAGCCCTGCGATTGGGAAATACCACCGTTAACTTGTTCCACTCGGGATAGTCTTGGGCAATCGTTTCGGCTAGTTCTTGTAAAAATGTTTTCATCACACCTCCAATATTCTTGCATCACTAATATAGACCAGAAACGAGCCCATGATTTGATAGCCCATTTTTCTCAATACCTCGACATACTCTTTGACTTGCTCTGAGTCGGCAGAAGACTCTTCTCCCGTCTTGTAATCAAGCAACCAAACTTGTTTATTGTTAAATGAGATACGGTCAATTCGCCTATCCTCACCGTTCTGAAGAAATAATGCCACTTCTGTTTTGTGGGGATTCTGTGGATCAAACAATGGGGCAAGCACTGGCTGATTGATTAGCCAACTCAATGCTTTTTCCACCACTGCACAATCTTCCTGTGCTATCTCACCTGTTCTAATGATTGACTTCCACTCGTCTTGCCATTTTTGTCGGGAGCTGATTTTCGCCAATGCACTATGGACTAAAATACCTTGATTGACCTTCGCGCGCCTCTCACCCGGTTGAAAGTAGTCGACTCCTCTTTTGCGGATCGCGAGTCGATCGCGCCATTGCGTAACGGTATAATTTCTCAACGACACCACATGGTGCGCGGCTGCTTTTGGTGAAGAGGGAATAATCGATCCTATTAAAAGTTGTTGCTCCTGTTCGCGGAACTGCCTGCTCAACTGTTCATTGACTTTGATGCAATTCAAGACCAATTGCCCTACCCGCTTTGACTCCGAACTTTCGCTTAAGGGCGCAAATGCAATCAAACCTCTTTCAGCACGGGTGAAGGCCACGTAAAGCAAATTCAAGTTATCCAGTTGGATACGCCTGGTCTCTTCCGCATATTGCTCTGCAAAAAAAGTCTCTGCCAAATCTTTGCTGTACTTCACGGGAACAAAACCCGCCTCCTTGAATAGCGCATGCTTCGATTGTACCCAAAGCAAAGGAGCCTTATTGCCATGACCCAGGTCCCAATCTAAAAAAGGAATGATCACGTACTTAAACTGCAAGCCTTTCGCACGGTGAATGGTAATGATTTGAGCCGCCTCAATACCGCCCGCTACCTGTATGGATTTCTTTTCTTTGTTCAACTCCCACCAATCCAAGAACGAGGTCAAATCACTTTTCTCCCGCTGGGTAAACTCCTGAACCAAATCTTGAAACGACTGTATGTAAATGACTTCATCGGGCAATTGTCCTAGGTTGAAAAGATGAATCAGGTTCTCGACCATCTCAAACAACGACAGGGCACTCAAGTAATCTCGGTGGTGAATGAAAGAGGCGGGCGTCCAGTTGCCAAAACTTTTCGTTTTGCTATCAGCAAAGATTTCATTCAAATCGATAAGTGTTTGGGTCGGCCAGATTTTTTGGTATTCATATGCTAGGTTGGCGCGGGCAATCAAATCATTAGGGTCTGCAATGACGCGGAGTGCGTTGATCAGAACCACAATACAGGGTGCCCGATACAACATCAACGATTCGTTTGACACCACATCATACTTGAATTTGCTTGTGTCTGCGGTGGCTTTGTGCTCTATAAATCGGGCAGCGATCTTTTGTCCGTCTTTATTATCACGAACTAAAAAGGCAATATCTTGAACATTCACGCCTTGGCTTTGCAAATCCTCAAATAGTTTTGGTAGGCGATCCAAAGCTGTTTCGCTAAAAGACTTTTCTTCGGCCTTCGCATTTAAGAATTGGATATTAACATAGCCTTGCGCTGGATTTTTGTACGGCTGTTGCTCAGCATCTTGATACGCTTGTTTGGGAAATTCATCGCCCGTTTGCTTTGAAACCAGTTCGGCAGCAGTCTTAAACACAGAGTTGTTAAACTTGACAATGTTAGCATCGCTGCGATAGTTCGTATTGAGCGTATGGGTAACCGTCTGCAATTCCTTGACATCATTCTTTACCTTTTGTTGCAAAATAGAAAGATCGCCACCACGCCATCGATAAATTGATTGTTTGATGTCGCCTACAATCAGACTTTTATAGTTCTGCGCAATGCCATTTTGAACCAGCGGCAACAAATTACCCCATTGCAAACCGCTGGTGTCCTGAAATTCGTCAATCAAGTAGTGGCGATAAAATGAACCTACTTTCTCATAAATAAACGAAGTGTCTTGCTCACGCATTAGCACATTCAAAAACTTGGGCGCATCTGACAGGAGCAACAGATTTTCGTCACTTAAATACTTTTTTTGAATTCTAATGATATCCGCCAGCAGCCCAAACGAATACAAATTTTTTACTGCGGCTTTTGCCGATTGGTAGCTTCTAAAGTTTTGCTCGATGTACTCAACCAACTCGGATAGTTGAGGTTGCCATCGCGCTCTTGCAGTTTGGAGGATCAAACTATGATGGGGAGACTTTGGATGAGGCCACTCCTCTACCTCTTCAAGAGCACCACGCACAAATGCGCTTGGTAATTCGATTTCCTTTTTTAGTTTATTGATGTACGAGAAAACACTACCTCGCGACTTATTCTTAAATTCGTCATGAGTAAGGCCCTTCTCCTTAAACTCGCTCAAAAACTGATCGACCTTCTGCTCAACATGCTTTTCAAACGGGTAAATTGAATCATTGAGTTTCTTTCTGAATGACTTAAAGAAATCTTTGTCAGCCGTTACCCGTAAAACTTCTTCCTCTATCTTCTTAAACGATTCATCTTTTATCAAACTGGCAAAATCGAGCAACAACTTGCGGATGTCCCAGTTCTCACCCTCTTCCAATTTTTCTTCTGAAAAATCAAGCACCCATTTGCGCAGTTGATCATCGTGGCTCAATTCATCCATCAATAAGCTCACCACTTTTTCCAACACCAAATCATTTTCCACTTCCAGCCGAAAATTTCCCAACAACCCGGTCTCACGCGTAAACGATCGAATCACGCGTTGAAAAAATGCATCGATAGTGCTAATCGAAAATTCGGAATAGCGATGCAACAACAATGAAAGTATCTCGGTACTTTTTTGTTTGAGCTCGGCCGGAGGCAATTTAAAACCCTTTTGCTCTAATTGTTCAATGATCTCAATTGCAAGATCCTGACTTTTGTCGTTTGCAAAGTCATGCAAGTAATGTAGAATCCGATCCTTCATCTCTTGCGTACTCTTGTTAGTGAACGTCATTGCCAAGATATACTTGAAGTAATCCGGGTATCGCAACGCCAACTGAATGTACTCGCGGGCCAGTACTCGCGTTTTGCCAGAGCCGGCAGAAGAGCGATAGATATGAAAGGGCTTGTCGGTCATTACCAAAAGTTAAAAATGCTAAATTCCAACAAACATTAAGATCGCTTTTACCAAAAAAAACAACTATTTTCGGGAATATATAATGACACGCAAACTATACCTCTGGTGGCCTCGGTTCTATTATTCGTTTCCCATTCAACTTTTACTGAACAACATCAGACGCAATCAGGTCTTGATGCTATGTTGGATAATCCTGTTTGCGATGATCACAGGGACCTTTGGCAAACTGCTGGGCATCCCCTATCTGTTCCTCGACCCTGAGTATCTCAACAAAGTAAATTTTGCCAGCTTCTTTTTCCTCGGCTTAATGACGGCCGGGTTCAGTATGGCATTTCACATCACCGGCTATATATCCGATGGCCATCGATTTTCTTTTGTGGGCACATTGCCCAATCCATTCAAAAAATTTGTCATCAACAACAGCATCATCCCCATCACTTTTTTGGGGACGTTTATCTATCAAATCGTTGGCTTCCAAATCAACAATGAACATTGTACTACTGCGCAATTGGCCGAGCGGATTTCGGGATTGCTGGCCGGATACGGAGCGATGACGCTTTTCTTTGCCATTTACTTCCGTCTTACCAACAAAGATATTTTCAAATATGTAGTGTGCCGCATCGATGAAAAAATCAAACAAAACGTAACTGTGACGCGGGCAAGTGCCATGAAAAAGTTGGATATCGCACGAAAGAAACAAGTGCGAGTAGACAATTACCTGGACAGCCGACTTCGCGTAAACTCCGTGGAAGACACAAGCTTCTACGATAAGTCTACCATTCTGCAAGTGTTTGATCAAAATCATTTTAATCTCGTGGTGATCGAGGCATTCATTTTTGCAGCAGTGCTGTTATTGGGTGTATTCAAAGATTATCCAGCATTTCAGCTTCCGGCAGCCGCCAGCTTTATGATTTTTTTGACCATTTCAGTGATGGCCTTTGGGGCTTTTGCGTATTGGTTTGACGAGTGGTCGGCTACGGCTGGGCTGGTTGTTTTTCTCTTAATCAACTACTTACAGGGCGAAGACTTCTTTACCAAAAAATACGAAGCCTTTGGACTTGATTATGGCCAAATGCCCGCACGATACGATGCAGACACGTTACAGTTTCAAGCTGACACCGCCATCATCAATGAAGACAAGCGAACAGAATTGCAACATCTCAATAATTGGCGCAATAAGTTTGCACCAGACCACAAACCAAAAATGGTTTTTATATGTGTAAGTGGTGGTGGCAAGCGTGCAGCTTTGTGGACGTTGAATGCACTGCAAACCGCTGACAGCCTTAGTAACGGTGCCAGCACCGAGCATGCTGTTTTGATCACAGGCGCCTCGGGCGGGTTGATTGGAGCAAGTTATTACCGAGAACTCAAGCTCCGGCAAAAATTGGGCGAACCCACTCGACCGAACCATGCCCTGCATCGGCAAATGATTAGCAGCGATAACCTAAATCCTTTGATTTTCAGTTTGCTAGCCAACGACCTGTTCGTAGGCTTTACACGATTTGAGTATGGTGACAAGCTTTACAAGAAAGACCGGGCATACACATTTGAAGACCAACTCAACAAGATTACTGAGCAGCTGATGGATCATCCCATCTCTTATTACCGTGATTTTGAAATGAAGGGGTTGGTTCCGATGGTTATTCTCACCCCTACTGTAGTGAACGATGGGCGTAAAATCTATATTGCATCGCGGCCTGTGAGCTTCATGAATGCCGAACTTGAAAATTTTCAAAACTACTCATTGGAAAAATTCAGCGGTGTTGACTTCCAACGATTTTTCAAAGAGCAAGATGCACCCAACTTGCGCTTTCTTTCAGCACTGCGAATGAGCGCTACCTTTCCTTATATCACACCAAACACCACGCTGCCCACCGATCCACCCATTGAGATGATGGACGCTGGCATCTCTGATAATTTCGGAATCATTGATGCCGTTCGATTTATGTATGCCTTCAAAGATTGGATCAGCAAAAACACCAGCGGTGTGGTAATGGTGTCGATACGTGATTCACCCAAAGTGCAAGACGTACAACCCAAAAAAGGGCAAACAATATTGGATGCCATCACGCAGCCCATCAGCTCGGTATACAACAATTTCGAAAACTTTCAAGATATCAATGGCGATTTGCTGTTGGGGCAAGCGCATGATTGGCTGCAAGCTCCCATTGACCGCGTGGATATTCAATATCAGGCAGAAAGTTATGTAGACCTGCTACAGGGTATGGACAGCATCCGGCAAAACAATGCACGCGCTTCATTGAGCTGGCGATTGACCACGCGCGAAAAAGAAGGAATCGTCAATAACATCTATTCAGAAAAGAATAAATCTGAACTGATGAAACTAAAACAACTGCTGCAATGAGTTTTTTGTTTACGCTGAAATTCTTAAAAACCGCAGTTATTGCTGCCGTGGTTTTCATTGCCTTGGATATCATTTGGCTATCGGTAGTGGCTGCACCTTGGTACCGAAAGGCGTTGGGCTACCTGGCAAGTCTAGATGCAGATGGAAAAATTACCTTCAACATTCCGCATGGATTGATCGCACAGCTCGCTATTACCATTGCTATATCAACAGTGGTAAGCAT
>JBJTHA010000082.1:0-8790 GCA_046094265.1 Cytophagales bacterium | reverse complement strand
GATTATGCATTAGACTATGTTGATAACTTTTTTCTATAAGAGAATCAATGACTTAAGTTCTAGTGCATAGCATTAGAAAGGTTTGGAATAAAACTTGCTACAAGTCGTTCATTTTCATCAATTTACAGAGTGATTGAAAAGCCCTAATGCATAATCTGGGTTAAACTAATGTTGAAATATACTTAATAGAAGCAATGTGTGCTTCAACAAGTTTGCCCGAAACACCATGATATGATAAGTTGTTGGCCACCTCTTAGCTTTGATGTTGGTTTCAATGCTTGGTCTTTCGTACCCGGCAGTTCCAGTTTCTGATAGACATGTGCTTCTGTATATTCATATGAGTGTTTACCGAGCTTTAATGCAGCATCCCATTTTAAGACAAGAAAATTCAGGTGATAAGTAATAGAATTGAAAATCTGAAATTTCGAATATTAACTATTTACCCCACCCATTTGCGCCTAGCAGCGGCACAAAAGCAAAGTTATCAAATTCTTCTTTTTGCAGTTTTCCATCTTTTTTGGTGATGCGCAACATCTTTTGTCTTTGTTGGTCTCCAACGGGGATTATCAGTATACCTCCTTCGGCCAACTGCTCGGTAAGCGCTTCGGGTACTACAGGTGCCCCTGCCGTCACAATAATTCTATCGAAGGGAGCTCTGGCAGGCAAGCCTTTGCTACCATCGCCATGCAAAAAGAATGGCTGGTACCCCAGCTGGGGCAATACCTCTTTTGTCTTCTCGTACAGTTTTTGATTATATTCAATGGTGTAAACTTTAGCGCCCATTGCTACTAAAACCGCTGCCTGGTACCCCGAACCTGTTCCCACCTCAAACACTTTGTCGCCCGGCTTCACTTGCAATTTCTCGGTTTGAAAGGCAACTGTATATGGCTGGGAAATGGTCTGACCTTCGCCAATAGGGAAAGCTTTGTCCTCGTAGGCATGGGTAAGCAGTGCACCGTCAAAAAACACGTGGCGGGGCACTTTTGCGATGGCTGCCAGCACTTTTTCGTCTAAAATGCCCTTTTGGCGCAGTTTTTTCACGAGTTGGTTGCGAAGCCCTCGTTGGCGGTAGTTGTCCTCAAACTTTTCCAGAAAATGCGATTTTAACGTAAAAAAGGGCTTTTTTCGTTCCAAAACAAAGTTTTAAAAAATCTTTAGGAAAAATGAAACTGATGCCCCTACTTTACAGTTCTCTAAAGCACAGTAAAGCCTATTTGCCATAGCGTTTCAACTGTGATGAGAACCACGCCCTCGAGCGTGGTTTTTTTTATCGAAGGATCTAGTCAGAAATTGAATGAATTGTTCACTCTCCAATCAACACAAACGGTGCCCAGTAGTATGGGTTTGAAAACCTGCTCTCCGTAATCATTTTCAATTTGGCTAATTGTAGTGATCGATTGAAATTCTGGGTTGGCTGTAAGCCCACCTCTTTATAAAAATATGTCATCAACTGCGCAGTGGATTCATCTGCAACCGTCCAAAGAGACACTACAATGTTTTTAGCGCCTGCATAAATAAGTGCGCGCGATAAACCAATGACTCCCTCGCCTTTGCTGATTTTACCCAAACCTGTTTGGCAAGCAGAAAGCACAGCCAAGTTGGCGTTCAAGTTCAAGTTATAGATTTCGCCAGCATACAAGCTTCCGTCATCTGTGGCGCTGTTGCTCAAAAAAATCCTTGAGGATGCAGGATTCTCTTCGTCTACCACTCCGTGGGTAGCAAAGTGTACATAATTGTATTGCGCCAAGTCGTTCGACTTTATCAATGACTCATTGGCATCCGCAAACTTTACGGTTTTTGATTTGTGTGGAAAAAGGCTGGCGATGTCGGTCACTTCTTTTTCGGTAGCCGTCAGGGCAGGCAAGTTCTGCTCTGCATCAAACGTAATAGGCGCACACAAAAAAAGTGAGGGCGCCTGCTGGTTGCCTTTGATTTTCAGCTTCTGTAAAAACAAGTTGGCCGAGAAATCATAACTCACACCAATAGTATTAACCAGGTAATCAACTTTGCTAAAGTCCTCTTTGGTCACGCGCTTCTTCGGCAACGCTTCAAAAGGAATTGTAGCCAACGATCCTGAAGGAATAATTACCACTTCAGAAACTCCTTTCGGGATTTTGGGCAGCAGTACGTGCTGCAATTCCCTTGTTGCTTTTTTATACGTAGAAATCGAGCTGTGGAAAAGGCTGTTTTTAAAACCCTTTAAGTATCGGTCAAAACCAGAAGGCAGTGTCAGGTTCAGTACCTTAAACTTTGTTTTGGTGACTACAAACTGATAGATGCGCTGACCATGATCATCGATAAAATAGCTCACCAAGGCCGCATTCGATTTTAGGGACTGTTGCAAGGCGGAGATAGTCACCTCGTTCTTGGTGTACTTTAAGTTAAAGTAACTTGGAAAATTCTTCTCCAGTTCCTTAACAAACTGTTGGTAGCGTGCGTTAGCAACAAAAAGGTCTTCGCGCAACCTCTTCTCCTCTGTATCAGTTGGCTTCTGCGAAAGCTTTTGCGTGAGTTGCACAATTGCTGATTTAAATTCCTTCTCTTGCGCTAACAGTTCTGTGGGGATACCCGCAAATGATTTTGCCCGCACGTCTGCAATCGATTCTTGCAGTACTGCGGATTTACTCTTCTCAGCAAAATAGAAGGATCGTTGTAAAAATTCTTTCGAGCCCAGCGTCAACTCGCTGATGATATAAGATACTCGCACCCCATCTTCATAAACGTCATTGGCCAAAGCACCGAGGGACAATTTGTCCGCTTCATCGCTGCTGTGCTGACGAATGTTATCGATCAGCGAGTCGCACGCATACAAACAATTGAGTGCCCGCTTCAGGTCTTCTAATTTAAGCGTTTTGCCATAGTGCCGCTCTTCAAAAGCCTTTGCTTTTAGGTGTAGTGAAAACAAGCCGACCGTTTCGCTGTAAAAGTTATCTTTTACCGGTGGGTTAATTTTTACATCAACAGCTGAAATCGAAATGGCATTGGCCCGTAGTGCCTCTTGGTATGCCTGCAATGCTTCATCATATTTACGATTATTTACCAGCAAGCGGCCGAGCTCGTTGTATGTTCCGGCAATGTCAGGGTGCTTTTCGCCATACGCTTTCTTGTAAATGTCAAGGGACTGTTGAAAATAAGATAGCGCAGCTCTTTCATTATTAAGCAAGCCATAAGTTGTCGCCAAATTGCGCAGCACAATGGCTTGATTCGGATGTCCGTTCGGGTAAATATTACTCCATATTTTTTGAGCAACTTCAAAGTTATTGATGGCATCGTCATATAGTTTCAAACGCTGGTAGTTGATGCCTATGTTGATGGCAGCAATGGCCAGCTTGGGATGATTTTCTCCATGGATTTTCTGGTAAAGGGCTTGCGCCTTCTCATACATCTCCAATGCCTTATCTAGATCGTTATCGGAAAGCGTATGAATCAGTCCCAATTCATTATACGATGCCGCAACCTCTTCGCTATTGTCGCCAAACAACTTCTGTCGCGTTTGCAGGGCCATGGTTTCAAACTCCAAAGCCTGGTTTTGCCTGCCTTGTGTACGATAAACTTGCGAAAGGCGACTCAAGCAATCGGCCGCCTCGGCTGTCGATTGTTTTTGTGCGGTCTGAAATTTCTCCCAAGCGAGTTGCAACGTTTCCACCGCCAAATCAAAACGGCTTTTGTTCAACTGTAAGTAACCCAGGTTAGATAGTGTGATTGCCTCGCCAAAAACATCGGTAGCCACAATTTGGTTAATGGTGGCCTCGGCCGCATCAAGCTTGCCCAACAGAATTTGCAACTGCACCTTTTTGTTTTGTAGCACGAGCAGCTGAGTGCCATTCGCCTCCAACAATTGCCTATCCACTTGTTGCAGCGCTTCAACATAGTTGGCGTCATTCATCATTTGGTCGATGCGGCCGGTATTTTGCGCCAACACACACCCTTGTGCCAAAAAGAAAATCAGAAGTAAAACACCGCGCATCAGAATCGATAGATATAAGTGATAGAACTAACCAATTCGCGTGTGAGGCCATCGGGGCTAAACTCCCGTTGTTCGATTTTATGGCCTACCAACAATCGAACGCCCGACTTGGTATCAAAATTATATCCGAACGTTGCGATGCCCGACAACGCGAGTCCACTGGCAACGTTGCCATTTGGGTCTTCGGATGTGCGCAAGTTTCGAGAATTGGTCACTTCATCGCGCGTAACGCGGTAGATTGGAAGCAGGCCCAAAGAACAATTAAAGCGCGAGAAGCGAAAATTTCGTTCAACACGCAGCATTACATCGATGCCTCTTGATAGGTTCTTCGCCTGCGCATAACGGTCAATATAGGCTTTTTCAGGTGTGCCAGCCCATGCGGACCAAACAAATTGATTATCGTTCTTGTTAAGTGGAATCTGAATCCCAGTTGCAAATAGCCACTTTCGGTTGATGACTGAAACGCCCGCGATGAAATCATACGTGCCCAAACTGGTTTGGTAATACATGGGCAATGGCCGACCGTTGGTCGATAAGTCAGAATTGTTGGTAGGTATTTTTCCCCCCACGGAAACATTCACATCAAAACGATCAGAAGAAAAAACATTGCGCGTGAAGCAAAGCGATAGATCGCCTAATGATTGCGCATCGGCCAAACGGCCGGTTACATATTGATAGGGTACCTTCAATTGAATAGTATTTTTGGAATTGAGGCTGAAATTAAAATCCGCAGTAGCGACATATACCACGGGCGTCAGCGTGGTGGTGCCTCGGTAAAAACTCAATTCCATGGTGCGCAGTCTCAATTGTATTTTTTTATTGTAGGGCTGATCGGGTTTCATGGCGCCCATGGTGCAAAAGCCGGCATCGCTGCAGCCTTGTGCAAACGATAGATTTGTGATTGAAAGCAAAAAACTCAAAAAAAGAAGTCGAGCCATTTGAGCTTCAAGATAGGCAGATTTCAGATTCAAAAAATTGAAAATTTCAAACTTCGCTTCAACACCAAAATCGCCATGTTAATTCTGAAATTTGGAATCCGAAATCTCCCGCCAAGGCTTATCTTTGCGCCCTAATTTTAGAAAATGGGTTTAAAATGCGGTATTGTGGGCTTGCCAAATGTGGGGAAGTCTACTCTTTTCAATGCGATTTCGAATAACAAAGCCGAAGCGGCCAACTTTCCGTTTTGCACGATCGAGCCGAACGTAGGCGTGATTTCAGTGCCAGACAACCGATTGAAAATTTTGGAAGGACTGGTGAACCCACAGAAAGTAATACCCACTACGTTCGAGTTTGTGGACATTGCAGGGTTGGTGAAAGGAGCCAGCAAAGGCGAAGGATTAGGAAACCAATTCTTAGCCAACATACGCGAGGTGGATGCGATCGCACATGTGATCCGCTGCTTCGACAACGACAACATTATCCACGTTGCAGGCAAGGTAGACCCCATTTCCGACAAGGAAATTATAGACACGGAATTACAACTGAAAGACCTGGAGTCGATCGAGAAAAAAATCAGCAAAGTGGAGCGCACCGCCAAAAGTGGCGATGCGAAAGCCAAAAAAGAACTGGCAACACTGGTGGCCTACAAAGAAACCTTGTTGGCCGGCAAAAACGCACGGAGCCTGCAAGTGCCAGAAGAGGATAAAATTGCAGTGGCCGACTTAATGTTGCTGACGGACAAGCCTGTGATTTATGTGGCCAACGTAGACGAAAAATCGGTGCATATTGGCAATCAGCACGTAGAAAACTTGCGCCAACTGGTAAAGCAAGAAGGGGCTGAAGTAGTGATGGTATGTGCCGCCATTGAAGCACAGATTGCCGAACTGGAAAGCGAGGATGACCGCAACGTATTTTTGGAAGAATATGGCCTGAGCGAGTCGGGTTTGAATCGGTTGATTCGGGCAGCCTATGACCTGTTGAGCCTCATTACTTACTTCACAGCTGGCGAAAAAGAAGTGCGCGCTTGGACCATACACAAAGGCTGGAAAGCTCCCCAGGCCGCAGGGGTTATCCACACCGATTTTGAAAAAGGTTTTATTCGCGCAGAGGTGATTAAAATACCCGACTATCAGAAATATAAGACGGAGGCTGGCTGTCGCGAAGCTGGCAAACTGGCTGTGGAAGGGAAAGAATATGTTGTAGAAGACGGAGATGTGATGCATTTCCGTTTCAATGTGTAAAAAAACTTACATCCCTATTTCGATTCACCTCATTTTTAGTACTTTAGATGCCTGTCTACCAAAAATTTTTTAAACGGGCAGTATTTTTTTGAGCTAAAGAAGGATCATCAGCCGTGAGAATCAGGATTGTTTTTTCGCTTAAGAACCGTGGGGCGTATGTTCCTTTCCACCATCAATTTTTGCTGGCGCAAACCATCAAGGGATTGATCTTAACCGGTAGGCGTGCAGAGTTTCTTAGTTACACCCAGTACAATTTCTCGGGCCTGAAAGGTCAGATTAAAATCAGCCGCAAAGGATTGCATTTCTTTTCTTCACGTGTCACGCTCGTGCTCAGTGCCTCCGACCAAGTTTTTTTAGATTACCTGGTTTCGATTTTGTTTGAGCAGAAAGAATTGCTGATCGGTAATTTGCAGCTAGTGCCCGAAAGTACCGAAATGGAAGAACCCGTAAGACTTACCGAGACAGTAAAATTTTTATGTATCTCCCCTATCGTGTTATTACCGTCTTCATTTAATGATGAAAGTAGCAAACGCTTTGTTTCACCCGATGCTGATGAGTTTTCAGATTTGCTGTACGACAACACGTTGGAGCGGATGGAGAAAAGCAGAAAGTTCTCTGCGCAGCAACTTAGTGACTTCTATAAGTTTCAACTCGTACCCGATAAGGATTACATCGAGCGCCTACAGGCATCGCATAAGAAATTTGCCCGTATTTATCCACTCTACGACTCCGATATCAAATTTGAAGTACGTGGCTATACGTTTCCCTTTACGCTATATGCACCACAGCCAGTGCAACAATTTATTTACGAGAACGGGTTTGGCTACTACACCCACAAAGGCTTTGGTATGCTGGATGTAGCGGGTGCGAATGCCCTCAAGAAAGAAGAGGATTTGGAAGTGAGTTACGCTTAGGGTTGATATCCTCCAAAAAGCATTTTCTAAAGCAGCGTTGCATGTTGTGCTGCATTTAATAAGTATCTACCTCGCATTCATCGTTACTAAATAATAGCCTACCAATAAATCTGCATTAGGCCTAAACGGCCGCTGGTACACCAACACTTCATAGACGTTCTCCGTTTCAAAATGATTGCCTTCTAAGCCATTGGTGCCCGTTTTCGATTCAGTAACGTATTGGTAATTGTACAAACCTTGTTTGATGAGTTGCCTTGATTCAAAAAAGCCTCCAGGGTTGTAATTCATCCGGTTCTCTTCGGTTCGTTGGTAATAGTTGAATGCGCCCACCAGGTAAATGGGGTCAGTGGTTTGCGGCATTTTCAACACAAAGTTCGTATACACATACTCACCAGTGAGCAAGCCTTCGCCTATGTCCAAGTTTTCAATTATGTACGTCCCGTTAAGGTCTGGGTATTGCGCATAGAATTGGTCGGTGCGCGGAGCATCAACGGCAAGGTACAGTTCGTAGGGTTTTACTAATCGATTAATTCGGACAGTGTTAGCGCCTGGCGCTTGCAACGACCTAAAGTCTGCCCAACGAAATTCATTGCCTGCATCAAATTGATTCGTTGCATCAAAAAATCGGTACTCCAGTCTGCTTGAAGCCTCATTTATGTAATTGGGGGACAGATTAAATTTTGCATTATCCCATCGAAAGTTCTGACGCATCACTACGTGTACATTGTCGGCAGGGTTGATCAGTTGCATGCCAGAGTAGTCGACATCGAAATTTAAAATCTGTTTCCCGAGCTGCAACGTGCCCGCCCCGGCTAATTGTGTATCTCTATTAATGGCTACTTGGTTCGCAAAAACCATCATGCGTTTAGACAAAACGAGGTCATCTTGTTCACCGTTGCGATAGGCAATCAGCAGGTAGTTACCGGGCAGTTTCACGGGGGGCACTACAAAACGATAGTGGACATAACGGGTGTGGAGGGTATTGCTAAAATGGTATTCCTGAATCGGATTTTCATTGTACCCATCAAAAAAGTCGAGATCTGTTAACTGTGATCGGCTCCAATCGAAATTGCAGTGGATCAATTTCACGTAATAGTAATTTCGTTGATCTTGTAAGTCATCAAATTCGAGCACCAAATTTTGTTGTTCCAAGGGCACAACGGCTGGTTGAACGTAATCGCGTGGCCCACCCAGGTAGGGATAAAGTTGAACCGTCTTAATTTGCCATTCATACGATTGATCGGAAAGCGTCAATTTTTTTTGCCCCAACAGTATCGTTGGCGCGAGCACCCACACAAACAGTATTTTCCTCAACATATTTCAAATTTAGAATTAGAAGTAGTGAATTAGATATGATAAGCTAGAAATCACAAGATAAATACTGCCTCTTTCCATTATTATTACCTTCGCCTTTCCAACCCTGTTTCTAATTTTTGTGTCAAAAGTACTGAATGGGAATCATGCAGAGCGAAAAAGACCTCATTGCAGGCTGCATTGATGGCAACAGGGCCTCACAAAAGGCCTTATATGATCGTTATCACCGTAAAATGATGGTGATATGTCAGCGCTATGCCAAAACCACAACGGAGGCAGAAGACGTTTTGCAAGAGGGGTTTGTGCGGGTATTTGGGTCATTGAAACATTTCAGGGGCGAATCCGCCTTAAGCACTTGGATGACAAGAATTATGATTAACACCGCCCTCAACTCGCAACGGCAAAAATTGTACAT
>JBJTHA010000081.1:0-7105 GCA_046094265.1 Cytophagales bacterium | reverse complement strand
GCGCAGGGGCATTCATTTTTAAAAAATCATATCAGACCTGATCAGGGCGGAAATGCTGCGTTGCTCCTCGTTTACCTCTATACTTCAATTGCTGATGGTTCGAGGATTGTAAAATAAGTGGTACAACGATACTGCTGTTGGAAGATACTTTCACCGTCAAACATGGTCAGCGTTTGATGGCCTCCATTTTTACTGCGTAGAGTTTCAGGTCGCCAGAGCGCTGCACGTGCATGGCTTCTTCCAAAAGCTTCTTGCGCTTGTTTTCAAGGGCTTGAATGGGGTCTTTTTTTAAAAAAGAATAGGTACGTTGTTTTGTCTAATGAAAACACCAATCACGGTCTTATGTTATGCCGAAGCTTTGAAATTGTAGTAGTCGCGTTGGTAAACGTAGAAACTAACGATGCTTAGCACCAAGGCCTCCAGCCAAAAGACTTTGAACAACACAAGCATGAACGAAACAAGGAAAAGACCAAACGTGTAGGTGGTATGCTTATCAATGCTGAATGGCTGACGATACAAGCGTGTGTGTTGGTGTAATAAATAGCTGATGGCAAAAATGCCAATTAACACAACATCGTACCAAGCCAGTTTGTTGATAACCAGTAAAACCAATTCGGGTAACAATAATAAACCGTAAAATAGGCACAGACAACCCAAACGCTTTACCGTTGAAATGGGCAATCCTCGTGCAAAGGTCAAATACGTTTCTTCCAAGCGCCTGCTTTCAAAAACAATGACGGAATGCGCCATCAATCCAAAAAGTAATCCCATCAAAGCAGTTCGGTTGTCGTAGTGGTCGGTGGTGATTTGTAAAAAGCCGATGATGGCAAAAAGGGAAAATGCTTTGGTGAATAATAACGCCAAGGGTAGTTGATTGGTAAAATGCCCTACGTAAAAGAACGGAAAGTATTTTTTCCAAGGCCACTGGATGGCTGGTAGCAGCTTCGTGGTTTTTTTTTCATGAGTCGCATGTATTCGATGGAGGATAATTCTCGTGCTGGCGATAATCTTGATGAGATGAAATAAAATCACCGCCAAGGTTGGCCAATACTGCTGACTAATAATTCCAACGCCCACAATAAACCCGGAGTAAATGAGCACGGGCTGGTCCATCATAAAGACGGAAAACAACATCGGCCCAAATTGTTGTCGCTTTGATAATCGCGAGTAGTCTTTCAAAAATTGATTGTGCGGCTCCGATAATTCAGACAATACCAATTGCAAATATTTGGCGCTGTATAAAATCCAAACAGCCATTACGCCCAATAAGAAAATCGGTGAGCTCAATACTCCGTAAATCAACGAGCGGTGGTACGTGATGAGTTGATTGGATTCTACTACACCAAACATCAGGTAGAATACAAAGAATAGCAACCCCACGTTGCGTTCATAAAACTTCTTCACCAACACCTTATTGAGTACGCGAACTACAATTCCCATACCCGTTGGTCTTTTACTTCCATTTCTTTTACCGAAATGCCGTTCAGTTCAAACGCTTGATGGGATGTGAAAATGAAATTGACACCTTTATTGGAAAATGCCCTTACCCATTGATATAAGATGGGCACACTTTCTTTATCGATGGTCACCAAGGGTTCATCCAACAAAATGTATTTTGGCTGGCCCACGAAAGCAACTACCAACGATAGTTTCTTCACCATACCGCTGGAGTATGTGCCAATAGGATTTTGAATAAAACCACCAATACGGAATGCTTCCATCAGCTCATTAACCTGCTCGTTGTTCGCTTGGCGGGTAGTAGCGATAAATGAAATAAAATCTAGACCTGTTAAGTAAGGCGGGTAAAGTGGCTCTGCTTCTGCATAATTCACTAACGTTCTGTAAGCGGTGGTCTGTTGGCGCAAGTCGACACCATCTATTGAAACTTCTCCTTCAAAAGGAATAAGCCCGCCAATGATTTTAAGAAGAGTAGATTTGCCCGAGCCATTGGCTCCTTTCACCCAGTACAAACCATCTGTGAAAGTTAACTGGGTCACATCCAGAATCAGGTGCGTGCCATATTGTTTCTTTAGATTTTTAATCGAGAGCATGGAGCGTGTACGTTACCGTTTTGTTTAAGGTTTTAAGGTAAAGAGAATTTTCCACTAGCGGTAGGCCGCTGCTTAGGACGCCTGCAGATAATTGCCTACCTTGTGTGCTTGCATGGGCGCCTGATCGCGTTAAGCGGTTGGGCGCTTTTGTTTTTTATAATCTATTATCAATTGTAATTTTTTCATGGCTTTTATCGACAAAGTATTACAAGTGCCCTCGTATGGTTGGGCCGATCAAAATGGAGAATTAGTAAAACCTTCTGTAGTTCGACTTTACCGCGAAGCTTTTTCGCGGATAAACATCTTTAAAACGAAAAAGAATTGGATACCCTTCATCAACTGGTTTATGGCCACTACCATGTTACCTTTTTTGTATTTCTTTTTGTTCAAGTTCTTCTCGTGGCAACTGTTGATTGCCTTTATTGTATACAGTATGGTGATTATGAGTACCATGGGCACCGTATGGTTTCATCGGTATAGCACGCACCGAGCATTTACCTTCAGTCATCCTGTTTGGCGAGTCATCACCCAAAACCTAACACTGCGTACTTTTCCTGAAGAGGTGTATGTAGTTTCGCATCATGTACACCATTTAAAAGTCGAGAAACCGGGTGATCCCTACAACGCACACGCTGGGTTGATGTATTGCATGCTCTCGGATGTTAACCATCAAGCCATTGCCAAAGATTTATCAGAAGAGGAATACAAAAAGGTTTCTCATTTTATAAGTCACACTGGCATACAAATCAACAGCTATCAACAATATTTGAAATGGGGTTCCATTGCCACACCCCAATATACCGTGGCACTATGGATTTTGAATTGGTCGTTTTGGTACGGTATGTTTTTTTTGATGGGCGGCCATGCATTGGCCTGCACGTTGTTTAGTGCTGCACTGTTTTGGTTTGTGTTGGTACGCGCATTTAACTACACGGGGCATGGGGGCGGCAAAGCAAAACACGTAGATGGTATCGACTTCGATCGCAGCAATTTATCCATCAATCAATCGAGGCCTGGTTGGTTCCCTGGTGAGTGGCACAACAATCACCATCTTTACCCGGATAGCGCCCGCGCGGGTTTTTTACCGTATCAAATTGATTTAGCCTGGGTATACATCTACTGCCTCCACAAAGTTGGCGCTATTGCCACCTACCGCGATTTGAAAAAACAGTTTTTGGAGCGGTTTGAGATTGGGAAAGAGAAGCCTCTGGGTAATGCAGTCCTCGAAAAAATTCACTGATGTTTTGATATAGGTGTTACGCTTATTACCTTGATTTCAGAAAAAAATCATTATGGTAGCGGCTGCTTTTTCTGGATTTGAAAAAGACCTCATCCAATTCACGCAAGACCTCGTCCGAATCAAAAGTTATTCCGGGCAGGAAGAAGAGGCCATCAGGCTGGTAGAAAAGAAAATGTTGTCGTTAGGTTTTGATGAAGTCGTCATCGACCAGATGGGCAATGTGTTGGGCAAAATAGGCAATGGCTCTAAATCAATTCTGTTCGACTCGCATGTCGATACCGTGGAAGTGAATGATGCGAGCGAATGGAAGATACCACCTTTCAGTGGCGAAGTCATAAATGGTCAGTTGCACGGCCGCGGTTCAGTAGATATGAAGTCTTCGGTGGCTGCCTCGGTGTACGCGGCTGCCCTTGCGAAGCAACAAGGCTTTGCGAAAGACAAAACTATTTATGTATCGGCCACGGTTTTTGAAGAAGATTGTGATGGTGAAAACCTCAAGCATCTTTTCAAAGAACAGAGTCTGCGCCCCGATGCTGTGGTGATTTGTGAGCCCTCCAACAACACTATTACGTTAGGTCACAAAGGCAAAGCGCAAGTAGCCATCAAAACGCATGGCGTTTCTGCTCATGGTTCGGCACCGGAAAAAGGCGTCAATGCAGTGTACGAAATGGCCGAGATCATTCAGCGCATTGAAAGGAAGAACAACGAGTTGATGAAAAGAGGTGAGATGCGCGGCACGATGGTGCTTTCTAAAATCTCAAGCGTGGCCGCTTCGCTCAATGCCGTTCCTTCTGAATGTGAAGTGTACGTGGATCGAAGAACGATTCCCGGAGAAACCAATGACGACATCAAAAAAGAAATGGATGAACTTATTAGTGGAAAAAATGCAAGTTGGCAAATTGGCGCACTTCACCGAAAAAGCTGGACGGGTTTAGACATCCGTTACGAGCCCTTTCACGCAGCTTGGCGCATTGAAGAAAACCATCCACTTACACAAGCCTGCATGTCCGCCTACCGAGGGAATTTTGGTGTGATGCCTGCGCATTTCGATTTTTGGGATTTCAGCACCAATGCGGTCGCGCCCGTTAACCTGGGTATTCCCACCATTGGTTTTGGCCCAGGCGATTACAAGCTGGCCCACATGCGAGACGAAAGCATAGAAGTGAAGCAGATTGCGGAGGCAACGCGTTTTTATGCGATGTTAATGAAGATATTCTAGGTTTGAATTGTAATTGGCGGGTCGGACAAAAACCGGCTTTCCCACATTCGCAAAACCTTTTTCCTAAATTTTCAGTTTATTTGCATGGTGAAAAAGGCATTTCTGATATCGCTTTCGATTGTTTATCTCGTTTTGAGCGTTGGAGTGGCTAAATCGACCCATTTTTGCATGGGGCGCGCCAAGCACACAGCCGTTTTTTCATTCGATACAAAAAAATGTGTTTGTGCTAAGTATAATCCCGCTAACGCCTGTTGCGATGATGAACACGAGCTTGTTCAAATCAAAGACGACCAAGCGGGCACCCAACTGGTAGATGCACCAGCTCCCCATTTCAATTTGATTGCAGATTTGTTTGGTATGCCTGCGGAAGATGAAATGACCAATGGCATTTCAACACTCGTTGATGAATTCCCGGATCCGCCCAAGATTCCCATCTACAAAAAAGCACACAGCTTTTTATTTTACGATTCGCAAGTTTAACATCCGTTGAAATTTCAACGGCTGAGCACGTTATTCAAACGCGTTGCTTATTGCTTTTTCAAACTGTTAACTTCTACCTCAAATTTCTTTAACCATGAAAAACATATTAGTAATCGTATCATTTTTGGTGTTCGCAAATGTTGCCAATGCCCAGTCATCAACAGTAAGCACTTCGATCAAAGTGTTTGGTAATTGCACAATGTGCAAAGCGCGAATCGAAAAAGTATTGGATCACAAAGGCATTAAAAAAGCCGAATGGAGCCCCAAGACAAAGCAACTGGAGGTAGTTTACAACTCCAGCAAAATAACCGAACAACAAATCCACCAACTAATTGCTTCCGTGGGCCACGATACCGAAAAGGCAAAGGCGAAAGATGAAGTGTACGCAGCATTGCCTTTCTGCTGCTTGTACCGCGATCATGACCACAAATAAAAAGACGCAAACGGAAAAATCATGAAAAGCATATTAGTTGCGTTGTTATTGCTTGCGTCTTCATCTGTACTAAACGCCCAAAAATTATTAGGGATAGTATTCGAAAAAGACGATAAAGGAAAAGATCAACCATTGGGTGGCGCCAATGTATATTGGTTGGGTACGTCCGTTGGAACTGCCACCAAAGACAATGGTGTGTTTCTCATCGATCGCGTAGAAGGCAGCAATCGCCTGATCATCAGCTTTACGGGCTACAAGAGCGATACGGTGTTGGTCACTGATCAGACGAGCATCAAGGTTGAATTGAAATCTGAGCGTTACTTGGAAGAGGTGACTGTACGAGGTTGGCGCCCCTCCACTTATTCAGACATCACCTCGGGCATCAATACCGTTACGATGAATGAAAAAGAGCTATTTAAAGCCGCGTGCTGCAACTTGTCAGAAAGTTTTGAGACTAACCCATCGGTAGACGTTGCTTTTACTGATGCGCTCACAGGCACCAAACAAATTCAGATGCTTGGTCTTTCTGGCGCGAACACCATGATTTCTTTGGAGAATATGCCAGGCGTGCGCGGGCTTGCGGCCAGTCAGGGTATTCAGTTTATACCGGGTACATGGATCAACTCTATTCAAGTAACCAAAGGCGTAGGGTCAGTAGTTAACGGCCACGAAAGTATTGCCGGCCAGATCAACGTGGAGCTAAAAAAACCGCAAGAGAGTGACAAAGTGTATTTGAACGGTTATGTGAACAATACGGGCAGAACCGAGTTGAATACTATCTTCACTACGCAGGTGTCTAAAAAATGGGCGACCACATTTTTGGTACACGGCAGTATGCGCCCCACCGAGCTCGACCAAAACAAAGATGGGTTTCTGGATTTTCCTACGGGTCAACAGGCCAACTTTGTTAATCGTTGGGTGTATAATTCGGGCAATGGTTGGCTCGCGCAAGTTTCACTCAAATACCTCAACGATAAAAAGCAAGGCGGGCAAACGGGCTTTAACGCTGAGCGCGATAAGTTCACCAACAATCGCTATGGACTTGAAATAAATACTGAGCGTTATGAGGCCGTGGTTAAACTTGGATATCAATTTCCCAGCCAGCCCTACAAGAGTTTTGGTTTGCAGGTAAGTGCTCTTCGTCATTTGCATAACAGTTATTTTGGTTACAACGTGCATAATGCAGACGAACAATCGGCTTATGCAAACCTGATCTATCAGTCAATCATTGGAAGCACCAATCACAAGTTCAAAACTGGCATGAGCTTTTTGTACGATCGCTATATTGAAAGGTTGGGCACCAACAGCAACTTGGGGCAATTTGATTTCAGTCGTACCGAGCAAGTAAACGGTGCATTTGTTGAGTATTCTTACGATGATGCGAAAAAGTTCTCGTTGGTAGCAGGCGCACGGGTCGACTACCACAATTTATTTGGTGCCTATTTTACGCCCAGAGTCCATGCCAAGTACAACATCACCAACTCTACCACCTTGCGTGCTTCGTTTGGTCGCGGTTGGCGCACTGCAAACATTATTGCAGAGAATGCTGCGTTTCTGGCTTCTTCGCGCTCGTTGGTTTTATCGAATGTGCAAACCAATAAGGCCTATGGTTTCCGGCCGGATGATGCCTGGAATTATGGCTTAAGTTTGCAACAGGATTTCACCATCGACTATCGGTCGGG
>JBJTHA010000080.1:0-12835 GCA_046094265.1 Cytophagales bacterium | reverse complement strand
GTTTTCGTAGGTGTTTATCAAACTGCGCTGCACAGCCATTACATGATGTGTTTGTATGCTACGCATAGTGTGGTGACTTTGATCATACAACGTCATTTGATAGCGGTAAACGTTGGTTTCGTTTTCTGGTGGTTGTGCCACAAATAAATACCCTTCGTTTTTATAAAGAGAAGTTAAACCGACAGGTGCTATTTCACACTTAGATTCAACATACTCATAGATGTATGAACCCTCATCAAGCGATGACTTAAATTGTGGCAGAGCAAAATCCATGATTGATTCCAATTCCGTCATTACATCGTCATCTTCAATAATTTTTCGGTAATTTATTTCTAATTTTTTGATGCCTTCCGTTGACAATTTCTTCGGAAATGATTCGCGCAGCAGCGATTTGTTATTTTTTAAGGTTTGCAGGTTCCTGTAGTGAAACACCAAGTCAGACAAGAACGGATAAAGTTGCACCCGGGTGAATGATTCTTTCACAGTTTTAAAATAGGCCAATAACACGTACTTCTTGTACTCAAAATCAATCAAGCCTTGGGTAAGCCAATTGGAATCTAGTTTATCCATATTTTTTTGACAAAAATTAGTAAAAATGTGCCATACTGTCAAATTTTCTTTGTTTTTAAGTTGAAAACTGCCATTTCAAATGCTGATTTCTGACAAACGTGACAATAGTTCTTTTGCCTACCGCTATTAATCCATTTGGCACGAATATCGTTAACCCTTGAATCGTTAACATACATGTTTAACTCTAAACAATTAACCCATACTATGGCAAAGATTAATTTCAAACCTAACGAAGACAGAGTGCTGGTAGAAGCAGCCCCTGCGGAGCAAAAGACTGCATCTGGAATCATCATCCCTGACACTGCGAAGGAGAAACCACAACAAGGCAAAGTGATTGCCGTGGGCGAAGGCTTAAAAGATAAGCCGATAACTGTAAAAGTGGGTGATCAAGTACTATACGGGAAGTATTCTGGTACCGAGATTACCATTGAAGGGAAAGAGTATCTCATCATGAGAAATTCTGATATTTTCGGAACAATATAATTCAAGTAGTAAAATTTAAATTGAGAAAAGAATATGGCAAAGGAAATTACATTCGATACCAGCGCGAGAGACAGGATTAAGAAAGGCGTTGACAAATTAGCAAATGCAGTGAAAGTTACTTTGGGGCCTAAGGGTCGCAATGTGATTTTGGATAAAAAATTTGGAGCCCCGACAGTAACGAAAGACGGAGTGTCGGTGGCGAAAGAAATTGAATTAAAGGACGCAATTGAGAACATGGGCGCACAATTGGTAAAAGAGGTTGCCTCCAAAACGGCTGATGCCGCTGGCGATGGCACCACCACAGCAACTGTGTTGGCACAAGCCATTTACAGCCATGGAATTAAAAATGTGGCTGCAGGTGCCAACCCTATGGATTTGAAGCGTGGTATTGATAAAGCTGTTGAGTCAGTAGTTGATAGCTTGAAAAAGCAATCAAAGAACATCAAAGGATCGCAAGAAATTGAGCAAGTGGCTACCATTTCCTCTAACAATGACACTGAAATCGGCAAAATGATTGCTACTGCCATGGAGAAAGTTGGCAAAGATGGCGTTATTACGGTAGAGGAAGCAAAGGGTACTGAAACAGAAGTAAAGACTGTGGAAGGTATGCAGTTCGACCGTGGCTATTTGTCACCTTACTTTGTGACCAATACAGAAAAAATGGAGGCTGATCTTGATCACCCTTATATCTTGATTTATGATAAGAAGATCGCCTCAATGAAGGAATTGTTGCCTGTGTTGGAAGCAACAGCACAAACCGGAAAGCCTTTGTTGATTATTGCCGAAGAGGTAGAAGGTGAAGCCTTAGCTACTTTGGTAGTGAACAAAATTCGTGGTGCGTTACGTGTAGCTGCTGTAAAAGCACCCGGCTTTGGTGATCGTAGAAAAGCTATGT
The DNA here is from genome assembly GCA_046094265.1 of Cytophagales bacterium. GTDB lineage: Bacteria > Bacteroidota > Bacteroidia > Cytophagales > Cyclobacteriaceae > ELB16-189. The sequence goes on along the minus strand of JBJTHA010000080.1, from coordinate 10,887 downwards.
TGGAAGATATTGCTATACTCACGGGCGGTAAAGTAATCAGTGAAGAAACCGGTATGAAACTGGAGGATGCCAAGTTGGAATACCTCGGCCGCGCTGAAAAAATTAACATTGACAAAGACAACACCACCATTGTAAATGGTGCAGGCAAGAAAGCAGATATCGCAGGTCGTGTGAATCAAATCAAAGCTCAAATCGAAGCTACCACTTCTGACTATGATAAGGAAAAGTTGCAAGAGCGCTTGGCGAAGCTATCTGGCGGTGTAGCAATCTTGTACATTGGTGCAGCTACGGAAGTAGAAATGAAGGAGAAGAGGGATCGCGTAGATGATGCATTGCACGCTACACGTGCCGCTGTGCAAGAAGGTATTATTCCTGGCGGTGGCGTAGGGTATATTCGCGCTATTGAAGGATTGAAAAATGTGGCGACTGATAATGAAGATCAATCTACTGGTGTGAACATCATCCGCTTGGCTTTGGAAGCTCCTTTGAGAACGATAGCTGAAAATGCTGGGCAAGAGGCTTCGGTAATCGTAAACCGCGTGAAAGAAGGAAAGAAAGACTTCGGATACAACGCAGGTGATAATAAATATGAGGAATTCTTTGCTGCCGGTATCATAGACCCTACCAAAGTGTCTCGCTTGGCATTGGAAAATGCAGCTTCCATTGCAGGCTTGCTGCTGACTACAGAGGCGGTAGTTTCAGAAATTGCAGAAGAGAAAGAAGCACCTGCTATGCCTCCGGGCGGTGGCATGGGGGGAATGATGTAATCATAAGCCCAAACTTTAAGAGGCTGTCTCAAAAAGGCAGCCTCTTCATTTTTTTTTCTTCGCTTTCAAATCAAAATCGAAACTGGTTTTTCAAAAAATTGACTTTTGAGACAGACCCTTTTTTTGCTCAATCCCCTAGTTCGCTTTCCCAGATTTCCCAATCAGCCGCTGGTCAAAACTAAGGTGGTGCAACAATGAGGATTGGATAACTTTAACTTAAGAGTCAAAACCGTTCACTATCTTGTACATGTTCGTACAGCACTTGATCCAGAAGACAAATGGGTCACATGAAAAAAGCGTTTTGCAAATTGGTAAGGAGTTTGAACGATAATGATAAAATTAATCAACCTATGAAGACACTGATTGCAATTTTACTTTGGTTCATCTTGCTGATGATGTGCTGGCCGGTGGCACTCGCCCTCATTTTCATCCTGCCTATTATTTGGTTGTTGCTTCTCCCCTTCCGAATTGTTGGGTTCACCCTGGAATTGGTTTTCAAACTGATCAGCTCGATTTTGTTATTGCCGTTTAAACTGTTAAAAGTGGCGTAGTTTGACCTAGATGCTGGATGGCAAGAAACTAGCAACCAGAATCCAGTAACGAGTAACAGCTAGCCAGCCATTTCACTCAACTCTACCCACCTGGCAGTTTTGGTTTCAATGGAATCGCTCAGTTCCTGAATCTGCGAAGCAAGTTTAGTGAGCTCGGCATGGTCGGTAGTGCCTGCATGGAGCTGTGTTGTTAACTCATCCTTCGCAGCCTCTAATTTTTCAATTTCTGTGGGCAGCATTTCCAATTCAATTTTTTCGTTGTACGAGAGGCCTTTTTTGGATTTTGTTTCAGGTTTTGCAGGTTGGCTTTCGGTCTTTTGCGCAGCATTGCTCAACACTTCTTTCTCATCCAAATACTCACGATAATCTGAATAGTTCCCGTTAAATGGTTTGACTACGCCATCGCCCTCAAACACAAAAAGCTGATCCACTAGGTGATCCATGAAATAGCGATCGTGCGAAACGAGCAACAGACAACCTGTAAATTTGTCCAAGAAGTCTTCCAAAACATTTAGGGTGTCAATGTCGAAATCATTGGTCGGTTCGTCTAAAATCAAAAAATTGGGGTTGGTCACCAATACCTTCAATAACTGTAATCTCTTCTTCTCACCGCCACTGAGTTTCTCCACAATGTTGTATTGCTTCTCGGGCGGAAACAGAAAGTTGTCCAAAAACTTAGAAGCCGAAATCTGCGACCCGTCTGACAGCGTTATAAACTCGGCAATGTTTTTTACTTCTTCTATCACCCGGTTGGTGAGGTTAAGCGTGTGCACTTCTTGCGTGAAGTAGCCAATCTTTGTGGTCACACCTGGTATAATTTCGCCCGAGGTGGGTTGAATTTTGCCGGTCAGCAAATCCAAAAAGGTTGACTTTCCGATGCCATTCTTGCCCACAATCCCAATACGGTCTTTCTTCTTGAAGACGTACGAAAACCGGTCCACCATCTTGCGTTCGCCATAGCTTTTGGATACCTGGTGCAATTCCAAAATTTTACCTCCTTGGCGTGCCTCTTTGATGTCCAGTTCGAGCTTGTCTTTCTTCAGGTTTTGAGTGGCTTTTTCCTGCAATTCGTAAAAGGCTTCAATCCGATATTTGGCCTTGGTGCCGCGAGCTTTGGGCTGCTTGCGCATCCACTCCAACTCTTTTTTCAATAGGTTCTTTGCCTTGGTCACTTCGGTCTTCAGCATCTCTTCGCGCTCTTGCTTCTTTTCCAAAAAGTAGGAATAGTTGCCGTTGTACCTATGAAGTTTACCTCGGTCAAGTTCTAAAATCGACTTTGATACGTTATCTAAGAAGTAACGATCGTGGGTCACCATCAGTACCGTCATGTTCTGGCCTCCCAAATAAGACTCCAACCATTCTATGGCTTCCAAGTCCAGATGGTTGGTTGGTTCATCCATAATGATGAGATCTGGCTCGGTCAACAGCATCTGCGCCAAAAAGATGCGCTTGCGCTGCCCGCCCGAAAGCTGCCCAAACTTCTGGTCAAGATCGGTTATGCCCAACCTGCCGGTGATCTCCTGCACTTTGGCATCATAATCCCAAGCATTGAGCTCCTCCATTTTTTCAAGCGCATGCTGCATCCGGTCAGCACTCACTTCGGGGTGATGCAGGCAGTCTTCATATTCGCGCACCGCTTGGGCGATTTTGTTGTTCTCATCAAACAAAATTTCTTTGACAGACAGCGCATCTTCAACATACGGTTGTTGGGTCAGGTATCCGACTTTGATGCCTTCGCGCGTGCTAATGACCCCACTATCTGAAGCTATTTGCCTGGTTAGGATTTTGAGGAGCGTAGATTTGCCCGTTCCGTTTTCGCCTACCAAGGCCACTTTTTCGCCTTGGCCAATGCCAAAGGTAATGTCTTTGAAAAGCCAACGATCGTTAAAGGATTTGGAAAGGTTCTCAGCAGATAGGTAGTTCACGCCAATAAAAAATTAGGGCGTAAAGGTATTGAATCGGTAATTCAATCTCGAATTTACTGGCTGACATGATTGTTCTTTTTTCATGGTGGTAACACTTATTCCACTATCTTTGCGGAATTATTTATCAAATTTTAACAACACTAATGAAAGAAGGAACAGTAAAATTCTTTAACGAAGCGAAAGGTTTTGGCTTTGTGAGAGAAACGGCAACCGGGCAAGAGTATTTTGTTCATGCCACAGGCTTGATTGATAAAGTTCGTGAGAACGACTCGATCACTTTTGACCTGAAAGAAGGAAGAAAAGGTTTGAATGCGGTTGACGTAAAGTTGGCCAAATAATATCAGATCACTTCACACCAAAGGCCCTGACTTCTGTCAGGGCTTTTTTATGACTACCAACTTGACATTTTCAGATTTTAACTTTGATGCGCGACTCATCGAGGGCTTGGCATTAATGGGCTACAATATTCCAACTCCCATACAGCAGCAAGCAATACCTGCTATTTTACAGAAACGCGATTTAATTGCCTGTGCGCAAACAGGCACCGGCAAAACAGCAGCCTACCTTTTGCCTATATTAAACAATATTATGCACTCGGAAAAACGCCACCTGAATACCTTGGTGATTGCGCCCACGCGCGAATTGGCTCAACAAATAGATCAGCAGATTGAGGGCTTTGGATATTTTTTGGGGGTGAGTTCCATTCCCGTGTATGGCGGAGGAGATGGCGCTGTATGGGATCAACAGAAGCGTGCACTTGAGGCGGGTGTTGATATTATTATCGCCACGCCAGGAAGACTGATTGCCCAATTGGCTTCGGGGGTGATCAAACTTGACCATGTAGAACATTTAGTGTTAGATGAAGCAGACCGAATGCTCGACATGGGATTTTATGAAGACATCATCCGCATTATAAAATACCTGCCTGAAAAACGGCAGACCTTACTCTTCTCTGCCACCATGCCGCCAAAGATAAGGGCGCTAGCTAAACGGATTTTGATAAACCCCGCAGAGATCAATATCGCCATCTCAAAACCTGCCGAGGGAATATTGCAGCAGGCATATTCGGTATATGACGAACAAAAAGAAAAATTGATACAACACATCTTAAAGGGTGGAAAGTATCCCTCTGCTATCATTTTTGCCTCTACCAAAGATAGCGTAAAGAAGCTCGATCGCACCTTGCGGAAATTAGGACTTGAAGCAAAGGCGATTCACTCGGATCTCGAACAAGCAGAGCGTGAGAGTATTTTACGTGAGTTCAAGAACAAGCAGTTGTCGATATTGATTGGCACGGATGTGCTATCGAGGGGTATTGATGTGGAGGGAATAAGTTTGGTAATCAATTTCGATGTGCCACCCGATCCCGAAGATTACATTCACCGCATTGGGCGCACTGCGCGAGCCGACACCAAGGGCACGGCCATTACATTTATTAATCCGCTCGACCAGAGGAAGTTTCAGCGCATAGAAAATTTGATTGGACGTGAAGTTGAAAAGGGCGTATTGCCCGATATTTTTGGAGAACCACCCGTTTATTCCCCTTCCATGCAGAAAGAATCCTCCCTTCGCAAGCCATTCAATAAAGGTAGGCGATCACAGGGCAAACCACGCCAAGGACCACATCAAAAACGTCACTAAACAAAAAAAGGCTTTATCATTACTGACGAAGCCTTTTTTATTGCTTACGAGCAAGATTACTTCACGTGCTTGCTGATGATCTTTGCCAAATCAAACATAGAGATTTGCTTCTTGCCGGCAAACAAATCCAACAACTTAGCATCGGCATTGATCATTCTCTTGTTCTTGTTGTCTTGCAGTTTGTTCTTCTTGATGTAATCCCAGATTTTCTTGATGAACTGAGTACGAGGTGCTGGTTTTGCACCCACTACTGCCGCTAGTATTGCACTAGGGGTAAGTGCAGCCATGAAGGCCGCATTTGGTTTTCTTACTGACTTCTTCGCAGCTTTTTTCGCTGGTTTTTTCGCAGCTTTTTTTGCTGCTTTTTTCGCCTTTTTTGCCATAGCGTTTTGAGTGTATTAGTGGTTTATTTATCCTATCATATCACTTGATACAAATGATAAACTGATGCGAATATATATGTTTATTTTATTAGGAAAAAATCCGTTTTCCATAGAGAAAATGACAGCACCAAAACATCACTCTTTCTCAAGCCTTTCAAACACGGTTTCAAGATTTGAATAGTCCTTTAATCCTGGACGTTGCTCTTCAGTACCCTCTAGCCAAATACCATTTACAGAAGCACATTCTATTTTGGAAATCAATGATTTAGTGTCGCCCGTTACAAGCATTTTTTCACTCATTTCCCTAGGGAAACTAGCCAATTGCTCCTCCTGAACGACAATGAACGACACCCGACTTGTATCAATTTCTATTGGGAAAACGTTTGCTCTTACATCTAAAAAAATCTTTTTCTCTTGGGAGAAATGAAGTTTAGAATACTGGATTTGGCTTAACAACCAATGGTCAGTGGTATAGGTATGCACCGCTTCCTGCGCATTTTCAATCTGCGAAAAGTCTACTATGAAAGTGGGGCCATTGACCCAGCCAGTTATTTCTTTGAATGTTTTGGGATCAATGCGATGTGCAGGGAAGCAAAGGTATTGCACACCCATGCCTGCGCAATATCGCGCTTCGCTTAAGTTGGTGATGTTGCCTACTGCCACGGTCGTTTTCAAAGCCATCCCCAAATATCAAAAAGAAAAAATAACTTTGATCTATGATTGAGGGGAAAAAAAGTGAAGCGATGTTTGGTTTGAACAGGTGGGTCATCGTCTTGCTGTTTGTCCCCCTTTGCACGCTCTTATCCTCTTGCGGCACAGATCAACTACGCCCGAGCAATGATTTATATTTTCCATTGACTGTGGGTGTTTATTGGATCTATGATGTGGAAGAAACTAATATTTTGAGATTGGCTTGTAACGACAACGGTGAGAGCGTGGCCAGGTATGAGTTAAAAGTGGAAGTGACGGATTCATTTCCGAATTCAGAATTGGAGGGTGGATACACTTACGTTCTTTCTCGCGCAAAGCGTGTGAACGTGAACCAACCGTGGCAACCTGTCGCGACATGGACGTCAAAACGTATTGCATCGCAAGTGGTGAACAATGAAGGCAACGTGTCTTATTTGAAGTTGATGTTGCCTGTTTACGAAAATCAAGTTTGGAACGGTAATTTATTTAACAACGAGCCTCAGCTGAATGGAAAGGTGGAAGACGAGTACAAAGCTACGCAAGTGGGTAGACCCTATACATTGGGCAGTGGGCAATCTTTCGAAAATACGGTAACAGTTGTGCAAAACGAAGAACAGAAGAATATCTTGTATCGTGATTCTCGAGCGGAGGTATATGCATGGAAAGTAGGGTTGGTTTATAAGGAATCGTACTTGCTGAAATACTTTGCCGATTCACAATTGCCGTGTTACGCACAAAACCGAACACAGCAAGGAATCATTTGGAAACAATCGTTGAAAGAGGTGGGCAAGAACTGATATGCGGGCGATTGCAATTTTTATATTGGTAGGATGGACCACTTTTGCCGAGGCGCAGGTGAATCGTTATTTTGTGTTCTTCAAAGACAAAGCAAATTCCATCTACTCTACTAGTAACCCCGCGGCATTTCTATCAGCCAAGAGCATCGCCAGAAGGCAGAAGCAAGGGGTTACGCCAACAGAAGAAGACTTGCCGGTAAATGCAACCTATGTGCAACAGGTAAAGGCTACGGGCGCCAAGACTTACTTCACTTCGAAGTGGTGGAATGGTGTATTGGTGCAAACAGATGCAGCTACGCTATCGATGATTAATGCGTTGCCATTTGTAACCAAAACAGAATTGGTAGCCCCTGGCCAACGGTTGCTTGGTGGAAGGGTGGCACGAAAAGATGGCATTACTGAACGCAACGCTGTGCAAGCAACAGAATCTACCGAACTGCAGCTTGCCCAAATTTCATTGGACAAAATGCAAGCGTTAGGGTATCGAGGTGAATCAGTTGACATTGCGCAATTCGATAGTGGGTGGATCGGAGTCAACACTGCGAATCCATTTCAGCAACTTTTTGCAAATGGCCAAGTGAAGGCCATGTTCAACTTTGTGACCAACACTAGTAATGTATTTACCGCAGACGACCATGGCACAGAGGTGTTGTCAGTAATGGCAGCGGTGGTGCCAAATACGTTTACCGGTGGAGTGTATAAGGCCAACTTCTTCCTCTACTTAACTGAAGATGTTTCCTCCGAGTATCGGGTGGAAGAATACAACTGGACGTTTGCAGCTGAAAAAGCCGACAGTGCCGGTGTAGATATGATCAATTCATCATTGGGCTACAATACGTTTGACTTGGCTTCGATGGACTACCAATATTCACAACTCAATGGAGCGGGTGCAGTGATTTCGGTGGCCGCAAAGAAGGCCGTTGAAAAAGGTATAATTGTGGTGACAAGTGCCGGAAATGAAGGCGCTCGTAGCTGGCGCTATATTACCGCGCCTGCCGATGTGGATGGAGTGCTGGCAGTGGGCGCAATCACTAGTGTTGGTAGCCGCAGTAGTTTTAGTTCTTTTGGCCCTACCTCAGACAATCGTATTAAGCCCGATGTTGTGGCATTGGGGTCTGGTGTATCTGTTATCACGTCAGGCGGATCTGCCGGGGGCGCCAGCGGCACATCGCTTGCAAGCCCTTTAATTGCCAGTTTGGCCGCAGGTTTGGTGCAGGCGCATCCCAAGGCAAAGCCAAGCAACATTGTTACCGCTATTTTGCAATCTGCTGACCAATACAACCGCCCTGATAACGCCAAGGGTTATGGGATTCCGTCATTTCAATTGGCCGATCAGATTTTGAAGATTGCCGAGCAAGAAAAACCAGTAGAAATTTACCCCACTTGGGTAATCGATAACTATGTGTTGGTAACTTTCCGCGAACCTATGGATAATGTTTCCGTTCGCATGTTTGACGTGCAGGGAAAAACATTTGGTGTAACTGCGGGTAGCGTAGATCAACAGAACTTAGTGGTTAGGCTTGATACCAGTATTCTGAACCCAGGGTTATATCTGCTTCGCGTGGAAACTCCGAAGGGCAGTTACCTTGTTAGGGTTGTAAAAGCAAAATGATCGATGTGATCAGGTCGGTTTCAATGGTCAGACTATATCTTTTTCAGCACCACACGCTGTACGCTACCCACCGTGTAATTGAAGATGTCTTTACCGGTGGAATTGCTAAGTAAGTAGATAAAACAATCGTAAAATCGGCTGATTTTTTTCCTGAGTTCCTCACTGGGACACCCGGCAACGGTTTTAGGTGTTGAATAATTTAACAGGTTTTGTTGTTCGGTTTTAGGGAGATATAATCTTGATTCCTTTAAAGCTCCGGCCCCACCAACTGGATCGAATTAATGCCCTTGAAAAACAAATCGATTACGGCACGTTCGTTTTCAACTTCGAAATTGATTCTGGATTGCTTGACAATAGAAGAAATGTACTGCTCACCTTGGGTGATAAGGGCTTGTATCTGCTGGGAATCTTTTGAACTGCCTATCGTTTTTACAACAGTGTATATTACCTTGGCTCTTGCTGATGACCTGAATGCTAACTACCCCGCTCTTATTACTACTTTAGTCGTTGCAATTTGTGGAGGCGCGTATTTCTATAAATCAACGAAACTGAAGCAAGCGAGCATCATTCGTCATCTGACTTCGCCATTTCATCTACACACCTGCCAGCTTTGTCTGTAAAACGTTATCTTTATCGGCTATGAAAATGGGTGCATTTCAAGCCAAAACAGTTCTTCACATTTTTTTTTGGATCTTATTCTTCTTTGCCCCGATACTGCTTTCACCACCGGGTGACTTCGAGCGGGCATTCTTCGATCGCGACAATCTAATTTCATTGATTTTGCGCAACGCCTTGCTTGCGGCACTTTTTTATTTCAACCTTATTTACTTAACACCAAAAGTATGGCAACAAAAGGGAATAGGTTTATTTCTATTAATTGCCCTCGGACTGGTTGTTTTTGTAAGTATTGCCAATTGGCAGATCCACCATTTTTTTTCTGAGCCACAAGGGCCGCCTCCACCGTGGAGCAACGACCATGGCCCTCGCTTTCATGGCGAAAATGGCCACCGACCGTTGATGTTTGCCAGTCCACTATTTTCAAGTGTACTCATATCGCTCATCATCGTGGTATTCAGCTCAAGTCTTTTTCTATGGCAGAATTGGAATGCTACCAAAGAAAGGATGCGCGAGCAAGAGTTAGAGAAAAAAAATGCAGAATTGGCCGCACTCAAACTTCAAATTAGTCCGCATTTTCTCTTTAATACACTCAACAATATACGCTGGCTAGTACGATCTGGCTCCCCACAGGCAGAAGACTCTGTCGTTCAACTATCGCAATTGCTGCGCTACATCTTGTATGAAACCGCTGCCGAGAAAGTGCCACTTGAAAAAGAGATAGAGCATCTAACAGGGTACATTCAACTGCAAACCCTGCGGCTAACTAATCCTGACACATTTACTTTTCATGTGACAGGTGAGGCATTCAACAAGCAGATTGCACCATTGCTTCTATTGCCAATTGTTGAAAATCTATTTAAGCATGGTGACTTTTCGGTAGGTAATAAAAATAGTATTAAGCTTACCATTAGTGAACATGGAATCACCTTGCACTCTGAAAACAAAATACTAAAAAATGAAACTTCAATGTTGCGAAGCGATTCGGGAATTGGCATGGCAAATTTTATAAAACGTTTAAAAATGCATTACCCACATAAACACATCATCAGAATTGAAGAAGAAAATGAGATCTTTAGTCTCAACTTAGAAATGATTATAACGTAACCATGGAAGGTATAATCTTAAAATGTCTGGCAGTTGATGACGAGCCGTATGCGCTAAAACTGATTAGCGAAGACATCAGTGGCATTCCTTTTCTCAATTTGATGGGTGTGTGCCCATCAGCAAAAGAAGCAAAATCGTTTTTAGAAAGGAATCCAGTGGACTTAATTTTTTTGGATATTCAAATGCCCGAAATCACGGGACTTCAGTTTTTGAAGCAGCACGAAAACTTGCCGATGGTAATCCTTACCACCGCCTACAATCAATATGCTATCGAAGGCTTTGAATTGGAAGTGATCGACTATTTGATGAAGCCAATACCTAGGGAGCGATTTAAAAAAGCAGCGCAGCGTGCGAAAGAGCAATTTTTGTTGAGAAATAAAAAAGGTGAGCAAAAAAGATACATTTTTGTTCACTCTGAATATAAAGAAATAAAAATAGACATCGATGCAATCGATTATGTTGAAGGGCTGAAAGACTACGTAAAGATATTTTTACACGATCAAAATAAACCGGTACTTACACGTCTCAACTTAAAAGCTATGGAAGCGCGGTTGCCAAATGGCTTTTGTCGCATCCACAATTCTTTTCTGGTGCCTCTTTCAAAAATCACTTCCTTTCAAAAATCACAAGTTTACATTGGTAACCAGGCATTGCCCGTTGGTGACAAATATGCTGAGGGTTTCTTGGAACGATACCGCAAGTGAATTTCCATCTACACATTTGCTGTAATTAGCTACACACCCAACAGCCTGAATAATCTTTACCCCATATTTAACGTCAAAGGGGAAACAATTAATAA
>JBJTHA010000079.1:0-5215 GCA_046094265.1 Cytophagales bacterium | reverse complement strand
ACTCAATTTTGAAAATTTGAAAATGGGGTAGTTTTAAAATTCACCACTACCAACAATTCCTCCATCTTCAAATTTTCGAATTGACAAATTTTCAAATTAACCAAATGGGTAAAATTATCGCGATTGCAAATCAAAAAGGAGGCGTGGGCAAAACCACCTCTGCCATCAACTTGGCCGCCAGTTTGGCCGTATTGGAATACAAAACACTATTGGTAGATGCCGACCCACAAGCCAATTCCACGTCAGGCTTAGGACTCAATCCTAAAGAAATCAAAAAGAGCATTTACGAGTGCATGGTAGAAGGGCTCGAACCGAGTGGGGTCATTGTGGCTAACGAACTAAAATTCCTACACATATTGCCTTCTCATATCGACTTAGTAGGCGCAGAAGTTGAGATGGTGAATATCGAACACCGCGAAGAAAAAATGAGAAATAGCCTCGCTAAAATCAAAAACCAATTTGACTTTATCATCATAGACTGCTCGCCATCATTGGGATTAATTACCATTAACTCATTGACTGCCGCAGACTCAGTGCTTATTCCGGTACAATGCGAGTACTTTGCTTTAGAAGGGTTGGGCAAGCTATTGAACACCATCAAGATAATTCAAACACGCCTTAACCCAAAATTGGAAATTGAAGGGATTCTGCTCACGCTATACGATTCTCGCACATCACTGGGCAACCAAGTAGTTCAAGAAGTTCGCACTCATTTTAAGAGTATTGCATTTAACACCATTATACCACGCAACGTAAAATTGAGTGAGTCGCCCAGTTTTGGGTTGCCCGCCATTGTGCATGATGCGGAGAGCAAAGGTGCCATTAGTTATTTGAATCTTGCACACGAAATTTTGAACAAAAACGGCATTTCCAAATGAGCAAAAAAATCGCATTAGGCCGAGGTTTGAGTGCACTACTGAGCGACACCACCTCTGACGAAAGGTTGGAAGTAGAAATAGCAGCACCCAATGCCTTAAATGACGTAAACAGCGGTATTAATGAAATTTCGATGGCTGAGATTGAGACGAATCCATTTCAGCCCCGCCAATACTTTGATGAAGAGGCACTGAATGAACTTGCGGAATCCATCAAAGTACATGGCATTATCCAGCCGATTACCGTACGCAGGCTGGCCCGCCACCAATATCAATTGATATCGGGTGAACGCAGATTTCAAGCATCGAAGCGTGCAGGCTTGCAGATGATACCTGCCTACGTGCGTACAGCAGATGACCAGCAGATGTTGGAAATGGCGCTGATTGAAAATATTCAGCGCGAAAACCTGAATCCGGTTGAAATTGCTCTAAGCTATCAACGTTTGATTTCGGAGTGTAACCTAAAGCAGGAGGAACTAGGCGGGCGTGTAGGAAAAAATCGATCTACGGTTACCAACTACCTGCGGCTCCTCAAACTTCCGCCCGATATTCAAATTGCGCTGCGCGACAACAAACTCAGCATGGGTCATGCACGAGCCATTATCAATATAGAAAATCCTGACTCCCAGCTGTATATATTCAAGAAGACCCTGCAGGAGGACTTGTCTGTGCGTAAAGTGGAAGAACTGGCTCGTGATGTAATGGCTGGATACAAGGAACCGACTATCCAAAAAGATGCCCCTTCGGCTAACAAAGAAATTACCCAACTGCAAGGGAAACTCTCCTCACACTTTGGCACGAAAGTTTCTGTGAAAAGCGATGGTAAAAAAGGCGATATTCGCATTCCGTTTTTTTCAATTGAAGACCTGAACCGAATTTTGGAGATATTGCGACTATAAGAAATGATTGAAGGTACTGTTTGCATAGGGCTGAAAAAACACACCGGATGGTTACTTGGGTGTGTTTTTCTTTTATTGGCGTTTGCCGGAAACGGCCAGAACGCAAAGTCAGACTCCATCAAAGTTTTGCAAGCAGACACCATATCGAGGTTATCGCCAGATTCGGTGGTGCGAAGGGGAAAAGTGATTTCCATTAAGAGTTATACAGCAAAATTCAATCCGCGCAAAGCTTTGTTGTACTCGGCTATTTTGCCGGGTGCTGGGCAGGTATACAACAAGAAATATTGGAAGGTACCCTTGGTTTATGGCGGTATTATAGGCCTTGGTTCTGTTGTTAACTTCTATAATGAAAAATATAATCAGTTTAGGAATCAGTTATTCTCATCCCTGAACGGCACTCCCTTACCAACTGGAGTGACCGAAGCAAGCCTTCGAAATGTTATTGAAACCGCTAGACGCCAGCGGGATTACTTCATGATGTTTACGGCTCTATTTTATGTGATCCAGTTTATTGATGCGCACATCGATGCACACCTGAGGGAATTCGATGTAAACCCTCGCCTTCGTGCCCGCATAGAACCAGCAATTGACAACAGCTACCTCACTGGTAGCACCGTTGGGCTAGCGCTAACCCTCCGTTTTTAAAAAACATTCTTTTACTGGATATTTCGCTAGCAATATGAACATACTTTTGATCGGTTACGGCAAGATGGGGAAAGCCATTGAGGAAATAGCGCTGCAACGCGGCCATACCATTGTCGGCAAAATCGACAATAAAGAACAACTTCTGCGATTCGATGGCAATGCCGATGTTGCCATTGAATTTACGCAGCCTGAAGCTGTTATCAGCAACCTGCGCTATTGCTTCGATCGCAAGCTTCCGGTAGTGTGTGGCACCACCGGCTGGCTGGAACACGCAAAGGAACTTGAGCTAGGATGCCGCAACAAGGGCGGAGCGTTGCTCTACTCGGCTAATTTTAGTTTAGGTGTGAATTTGTTTTTTAAGCTGAACGAGACATTGGCACTGCTGATGAAGCCTTATACCGATTACGCTGTTTCAATTGATGAAACACACCACACCCAAAAGAAAGACGCACCCAGTGGCACCGCCATCACCCTGGCCGAGGGCATCATCAAAAATCAACCGCTTAAAAAAAATTGGGTGCTAAATGGCACGAATGCTGCAACCAATACAGAGCAATCTGTCGTAATAACGTCACATAGAATTGACCCTGTGCCAGGTACGCACACCGTCAGCTACAGGTCTGCCATCGATGACATCCAAATTACTCACACCGCACACTCCCGGCACGGGTTTGCTTTGGGTGCGGTGCTGGTAGCCGAGTGGCTAAAGGGCAAAACAGGCGTGTTTAAGATGGACGATTTTTTAGGCTTTTGACGTGCGGTTGCTAAGATAAAAATGGGTTTATTTGCGGGGTTTTTTACAGACATCACTTTAACAATTAGCCATGAACTGGAAGTTTTGGGAGAAGAAGCAAGAAGAGCCTAAGAAAAAGAAATCTGCCGTGCGCGAATGGTGGGATGCCATTGTTTTTGCGGTAGTGGCCGCCACCCTTATCCGCTGGCTCATCATGGAAGCATATACGATCCCCACGCCTTCAATGGAAAACTCACTGCTGGTAGGCGATTTTTTATTTGTGAGCAAATTCCATTATGGCACGCGTACACCGCGCACACCATTGCAAATACCTTTGACACATCAAAAGATTTGGTTTACAGATATACCTTCTTATGTAAAGTGGATACAACTTCCCTCCTACCGATTACCGGGCATTTCTTCAGTGAAAAATGGAGATGTTGTTGTGTTTAATGTGCCGAGAATAGAAGAAAATAATTACGGTAACTATGATCGCAGCAGTTGGGAAGATTACCCGGTAGACTTAAAAACAAATTACATCAAACGGTGTATTGCTGTGGGTGGTGATGTATTGGAAATAAAAAATAAGCAAATATTTGTGAATGGCAAGGCGGTAGAGCCCGCACCCGGGCAACGGTTTGAGTACCGCGTAGTTGCGAAGGACAAAATCAACCAGCGCAATATAGAGAACCTTGGTTTAGATGGCGATGATTACCGCGAATTGGGCTTTGCCGATCCGAACAACCCAAATTACTTTTACTACCAAATGTACCTCACCAACGAAAAATTGGCAGCGGTAAAAGCATTGCCGTACGTGGTGTCAGCAGAAGTAGAAACACAAGGAGCTGAGGCCGAACGTTTCCCTTTTTCAAAACATACGGCATCTTGGACCGGGTCAAACTTCGGACCGCTCACCATGCCCAAAGAAGGAATGAAAATCCAGATCAATGATTCAACTCTTTCAATTTACGGAAGCACCATCCGCGATTACGAAGATCTGAAAGATGTGAAACTGGATAGTGGCAAATTGACTATCGCGGGTAAAGAAGTGACTGAATACACTTTCAAACAAAACTACTATTGGATGATGGGTGACAACCGCGATAACTCGCTTGACTCCCGTTACTGGGGCTTTGTGCCTGAAGACCACATTGTGGGCAAAGGCTTTTTCATCTGGCTGTCGATTGATAAATACGGAACCTTCTTTGACAAGATCCGCTGGAATCGTTTCTTTAAGTTGATTAGGTAGGAAGTTGAAAGTTGATAGTTGAAAGTGACCTGTGGCTTTCAATATTAAATTTTTAACTCTCAACTCCTAGACTTCTTTCCAAGTATGATCCGCCAACAGCTTTACTGCTGCTACAAAACTTTTGAATGGTAATTTTTTGCCCCATTCTTTCGGGCCTACCATGGAAAGCAAGTGTGACCGATCACTATTTTCATATAAGTAATACACTTGGTTGATTACCGGATTGAAATTAAGTTTGGCATCATAAATCAGCATAGATAATTCTTTACGTTGCTGTATCTCTTTTGCTTGTATAGCCAACAACTCAATTTGTTGCCGAATCTGCACCAACTGCATATTGGTTTGCTCCTCCATGGCACTCAGTGCCTGATGCCTAATCACTCCCGCCTCATTCGGCTTTATGACCGCGCCCGATACCGATGCTGAATAAGGAAGTACGCTCATCTGTTTGTGATAAATCTCTGTATTGGTAAGCAACTGTCCATCGGGTTGGTTCCGTTCCTGAACAATGCGCAGATAGCCCTTGGGCGTGATATCGTGCTTCACTACCAGAATCTCGACTTCATCTTTATAAAAGTGCGTTTCGAAGTTGGCCGAGTCGACAAAAAAACATTTGATCGCGTCTGCAACCTCGGGTGTATCGAATGCCTGTAATTCCCCATTGGGAAATACTTGGTAACTCGAGCTAAAGCCATGATCTTCAATCGACACCCAACTCATTGAAATGTAGAGCTGGTTGGGGTTGTCGCCCAATTCTATTTTATAAAAACCCGATTTTGGCCTGTTGCCAAATTCGTAGGTGCCCTTTTCAGGA
>JBJTHA010000078.1:0-2981 GCA_046094265.1 Cytophagales bacterium | reverse complement strand
GATCGACTTCACTCAAAATCTTTTGGGTACGCTTTGTTTGTCGAACAGAGTTGAGTATTCCGTTTAGCTTGCCTGTGATACTATCGTATTGGTCTTCCTTAACATGCACGTCAAAGGGGATATACCGTGTTTTGCTTTGGTGCCCAATTTGCAGAACCAGGGCATACTTGCCATCAATTGTCTTATTTGATGATCGTTTGTCGAGACTTATCTTAACCGAAGCCATAGTAATAAATTTTTTCAGCGTGCTTTCAGCGTGCTTTTTTTGATTTGAATTGGTTTAATATGTATCTAAGATAAGGAAAAAGCGGCAAAAAATCATAATTTTAGGCATATTAATTCAGGTGAATTCAATAAAGACTGACTTGTAATCAGTAGGTCGTTGGTTCGATTCCGACAGGGGGCTCTGAATTACCAAATAGTTAATCTGGTTTCGAAACGTTAGTTTAATCCATGCACTTTAGTGCAAGGTTTTAGTGCCTATAAATTTCCATAAATCTACCAACGTGGTGAGATTAAGTAATAGGACACACAGCGTACACCAGTTGCATGTTGATTTAGTTTTTAGCTCGTAATAAATATAGCTTTTTAGTGTTGCGTGGCGTTACCCAAACTAGGCGTTGTGATTTGGTTTATGATCAAATTTCAGCTCAAGCACCAGAACCACAATAGCCAACCCAAATCAGATTGTCCTATTTTTTTTCGGCACAGGGTCGTATCCGCTGGTTCCCCAAGGATGGCATCGGGCAATTCTCTTGGCGCCAATCCACATGCCTTTTAAAACACCCCATTCTTGAATGGCATCGATAGTGTATTGAGAGCAAGAAGGAGTGTGTCTGCAATGGGCTCCTAAGTAAGGTGAGATGGCTCCTTGATAGAAACGAATGGGCACGATAAATAGAAATTTCAACATGCGTTCAAATATACCGCTTTGTAGTCTGTTGATACATGTATTCTTTTTTCGAATTGCGTTAGTGCCTTGTACTCTTGCCTGAAAGAATGCACCACACGCGGACTATGTATTTAGTGAACAATAAGAGTTCGGTGAAATTATCGTTTATTCAATCGTGTAATTAATCTCTCCATCTTTGCCGTCTTTCAATTGAACACCCGCAGCTTGCAAATCGTCTCTGATTTTATCCGATAGGGCATAGTTACGGTCTGCCCGCACCTTCTTTCGCAAGCTGATGATCACGTCCATGATTTTGGTCAGTGTGCTATTGTTCAATTCAGTTTCTTCTTTTAAGCCAAGCACGTTTTCCATCATACTTACATAAGTAGATTTAAATTCGTCAAAAGTAGGCCTATCCAAACTACTTATCGAAATACTGCCTGATTTGATACTGTTGATTTTTGCACTCATCTCGAACAGGGCCGCAATTGCCTTAGCCGTATTGAAATCATCGCTCATCGCCACATAAGTGTCTTTTACCAACTGCTTAAAGTCTAGCACCAGTTGCGTATTTACTTGTCCTTCTTCCGTAAAGTTTAATTTTTTAATGATCCCTAATGAAGCCGATAATTTTTTATAACCTTTTTCAGCTGCATTCAGTGCTTCGTTCGAGAAGTCCAACGTGCTTGAGTAATGAGATTGCAGCATAAAAAAGCGTACCGTCATATGGGTATAGCCTCTTTCTAGCAATCGGTGGTTACCAGCAAACAACTCTCTGGGTAAAAATGAATTCCCTAAAGATTTACTCATTTTTTGGCCGTTGACAGTTAGCATGTTGGAATGTAACCAATAGTTTACTGGCGACTTGCCGTTGGCACCTACTGCTTGCGCGATTTCACATTCGTGGTGCGGAAATTTCAAATCCATTCCGCCTCCGTGGATATCAAAAGTTTCACCTAGGTATTTGGTGCTCATTACAGTGCATTCAATATGCCAACCCGGAAAACCTTCGCCCCAAGGGGATGGCCAACGCATAATGTGTGCAGGTGAAGCTTTTTTCCATAACGCAAAATCAACCTTATTTCTTTTTTCATCTTGGCTATCTAGTTTTCGGCCGCTTTCTATCAACTCTTCAATCTTGCGGCCGCTCAAAATTCCGTAGTTGTTCGATTGGTTATAGTGGGTGACGTCAAAATAAACCGAACCGTTAACCTCGTAAGCCAATCCGTTGGCCAACAATTTTTTAGTGATCTCAATTTGTTCTACAATATGCCCTGTGGCAGCTGGCTCAATGCTGGGTGGCAACATGTTGAATTGCTGTAACACTTCATGAAAATCATTGCTGTAGGTTTGTACGATTTCCATCGGCTCTAACTGCTCCAGTCGGGCCTTTTTGGCAATTTTATCTTCCCCCTCATCGGCATCGTTTTCCAAATGTCCTACATCAGTAATGTTGCGCACGTAGCGTACTTTGTACCCCAAGTGTCGCAAGTAGCGAGACACCACATCAAAGGTTAAAAATGTCCGTACATTACCTAAGTGTACATAGTTGTAGACCGTTGGGCCGCACACGTACATGCCTACATGTCCGGCATTAATGGGCACAAAAACTTCTTTGGTGCCTGTAAGTGAGTTGGATAAAGAAACGGGGTATTGATCGTATAATGCCATAGTCGCTCAAAGATAGCACACCTAGAATATTCTCGATTTTTCAATTTGTTTTTATTTACTATGTGGCCATCATAGATGCATAATTTTTTGGGTTTAAGAGCGTTATCTGAGTCGATTATGAAGCGTTCGCTTTTCTTGATTTTTGCCTGTTGCTTTTTGACCTTCTCTTGCTTCGGTACGCATTTGCGAGGTGGCCAAATCACCCAGATTATGCATTAGAAAATTCAAGTGGTTGATCTTTTTGCCTGACGATATCGAACAAACCGTCCAGCCAGAGTCGTTTTTCACCAATTGCAGAGATGTTGAGCGTGGTTTTTCCAGCATGTTTTGTTATCCAACTTCCTAATGCAAAGCATTTAAATCTTAGTGTGCTTAAAGTGGCCTGGGACTTACTCTGAAGCACTATTTGCCGGAACAG
>JBJTHA010000077.1:0-4849 GCA_046094265.1 Cytophagales bacterium | reverse complement strand
TTCCAGTTGTTATTGTTGTTATTATTCCAAGTATTAGAGTTGTTCCACCCGTTGTTATTTGAGTTGGATTGCACAGAGCGTGAACTCCAACCATTATTGTAGGAAGTTGCTGGTTGAATATCATTTCTCCAAGTTCTGTTGTAATAGTCATTACTTGCTACTCGGCCACCAGCATTTGAAGAATTGTTAATAACCCCATTCGTGCCATAGTATCTATCAATCTCTTGGTTTCTTGTAGATTGCCTTCCAGTCCTCTCAGCAACTACCGTATTTCCACCGTAGTAATAAGAACTTCCATAACCATATCCTCTGTTATAGAAACTGTTCATTCCCCAAGGATTTCCCCATCCTCCATAAAACGAATTCATTCCCCAGCTATTGTATCCCCAAGGATTATAGAAGCTATTTCCAAAACCAAACATAGGGTTGCCCCATCCACTTCCAAACCCAAATGATAAACCGGGTTGATAGAACCCGTTCATTCCGTAACCACCCCAGTTGTTCATCATAAATGGATCCATGTAGGGGTTAATGTAAGGATTCATCATGCTCATGTTGTTATAACCCCATGGCGAAAAGCCCATGCCCATTCCACCCATTCCATAGGGATTCATGCCCCAACGGTTGTAGGCCCAAGGGCTGCCAAAACCATTGTAGGCATAGCTATTAAACGAGTTGTTATTGCTCAATGCCTGATTCACAGCAGTGGGTTGATAGTTCGCACTGAAATATTGAGCGTTATTCGCAGTTGAATTAGTTCCCACCTTAGCCCCTGAAATATATTCTGGGTTCACACCGCGGGAAGAATAACTGTCGGTGGGGTTAATCACCGGTGCGGACGCCTCGGTTTCGGTAACCCTTCTCGACAAAGAAGCAAACTCTGCCTGACGCGTGGCATTGTATGCCGCACGGTCTTTCGCAGTAAAGTACAGATCATCAATTTCCTCTTGCGCAAACACGCGCATACTCATCGCTACCGCTATCAAACACAAGAAGGCTATTTTCGTTTTCATATCTTCAGCAGTTTAAATTCTATTTTACTAACGTAAATCTACTCAATTTAGATGTTTTGAGCGTCAAATTTCGTGCTAATTCTTGCCAAATTCCTCAACAATGCCATTACGGCCTATATTTGCAGGCGGATTATTAAAAGGGCATTAAAACTTGTTTAAAAATTAGATGGGAAAAGAGATCACAAGCCGAACGCAAGACTATTCGCAATGGTATATTGATTTGGTAAAAAAAGCCGATTTGGCAGAAAACTCTGACGTGCGTGGCTGCATGGTCATCAAACCGTACGGTTATAGCATCTGGGAGAAGATGCAACAAGGCTTAGACAAAATGTTCAAAGATACTGGGCACGTCAACGCGTACTTCCCGCTGTTTGTACCAAAAAGTATGTTTGAGGCTGAAGAAAAAAATGCCGAAGGCTTTGCCAAAGAATGTGCGATTGTCACCCACTATCGATTGAAGAGTGATCCTGCGCATAAGGGTAAATTAATGGTTGACCCGGATGCAAAATTGGAGGAAGAGTTGGTAGTAAGGCCGACCAGCGAAGCAATCATTTGGAGTACGTATAAAAAATGGATCCAATCGTACCGCGATTTGCCTTTGCTGATTAACCAATGGGCTAACGTGGTACGTTGGGAAATGCGTACGCGCTTGTTTTTACGCACGGCAGAATTTCTTTGGCAGGAAGGCCACACGGCACATGCCACACAAGCAGAAGCGATTGCCGAGACAGAACAAATGCTAAACGTGTATGCAGAGTTTGTAGAAACGTTTATGGCGGTACCAGTCATCAAAGGTCGTAAGTCGGAAGGGGAGCGTTTTCCCGGTGCGGTAGATACCTATTGCATCGAAGCGATGATGCAAGATGGCAAGGCGCTGCAAGCGGGTACTTCACATTTTTTGGGTCAGAATTTTGCCGATGCATTTGGGGTGAACTTTACCAATAAAGAGGGTAAGTTGGAAAAAGTGTGGGGAACCTCTTGGGGAGTAAGCACACGTTTGATTGGTGTTTTAATTATGGCACATTCAGATGACGATGGCTTGGTGCTTCCTCCCAAATTGGCGCCCATCCATGTGGTGATTGTTCCGATTTTCAAGAATGAAGAAGAGCTCTCCAAGGTTTCCGTGGAAGCAAATTCGATAGCGGCCTCGCTGCGTAAGTTGGGTTACGCAGTAAAGTTTGATAATCGCGATACGCTGAAACCGGGCTTTAAGTTTGCTGAATACGAGTTGAAAGGTGTGCCAGTTCGCATTGCCATTGGTCCACGCGATTTGGAAAATAAAACGGTGGAGGTAGCAAGGCGTGACACGAAAGAAAAAATGGTCATGAAAATTGATGAAGTAGCCGTTGCCATTCCAAAGTTGTTAGATGACATTCAAACTAACATTTACCAAAAGGCACTTACTTTCCGCGGGCAAATGACCACTACGGTAGACACGTACGACCAGTTCAAGAAAGTGCTGGATGAAAAGGGAGGATTTGTGTTGGCCCATTGGGATGGCACCGCTGAAACCGAAGCGGCTATCAAAGAAGAAACCAAAGCGACCATCCGTTGTATACCCTTGGATGCCAAAGAGGAAAACGGAGTTTGTGTCCATTCCGGAAAACCTTCCGGTCGGAGGGTCGTTTTTGCGAGGGCATATTGATGGCGTTTAATTTGACTACCTTTGCCTTATGGAGTGGGTTACGATTGCAACTTTGATTTTGATAGGCTTAGTGCTTATTGTGATTGAGATTTTGTTTGTGCCGGGCACCACGGTGGTGGGGTTTGTGGGATTTGCGCTGATGTTAGTGGGGGTTGCGCTCACCTTTCGTGATTATGGAAGTCAGGCAGGTTGGATTGTGCTGGGCGGCTCTGCAGTTGGTTCAGGCCTGATCGTTTACTTTACACTCTCTACCAAAACATGGGAGCGGTTTGCGCTTAATGGTAGCATCAAAAGTCGTGTGAACGAGGGCGAAATTGAAAAGTTTAAAATAGGAGAGGAAGGAGTAGCGGTCTCGTCACTTCGCCCGGTGGGCAAAGCAGAGATTAATGGAAAAATAATTGAAGTGCGAACCGAGGGCGAATATGTTGACGCTACTTCTAAGATTCGAATTTAACGTGTATCAAATAATCAGATCATTGTAAAACTTATTTAAAATTTAATTTTTATGGATTTCTTGTTTTTAGCTTCGGTCTTCGCCATCATCATTGGAGTTCTGCTACTCTTCTACTACGTACCCGTGGGGTTGTGGTTTACAGCCCGTATTTCTGGAGTGAAGGTTACAATTCTGGATTTGATATTGATGCGGATTAGAAAAGTACCGCCAAGTGTTATCATCAACTCTGCAATCACGGCAACAAAAGCGGGACTACAAATTAGCACGCGTGAGTTGGAAACGCACTACCTAGCAGGCGGTAACGTACCGAATGTAATACGAGCATTGATTTCAGCCGACAAGGCAAATATTAATTTAAGTTTCAAGCAAGCAACGGCCATTGACTTGGCTGGGCGTGATGTATTCGAAGCGGTGCAGATTTCTGTAAATCCCAAAGTGATTAACACCCCTAAAGTAGCTGCAGTTGCTGCCGATGGTATTCAGTTGATTGCCATTGCGCGTGTAACTGTTCGCGCCAGCATTGCCCAGTTGGTGGGTGGTGCCGGTGAAGAAACGATTTTGGCCCGTGTAGGCGAGGGAATTGTAACGTCCATTGGTTCGGCCAAATCGCACAAAGAAGTGTTGGAGAACCCTGATAAAATATCAAAGCTGGTGCTCTCGCGCGGATTGGATGCCGGAACAGCTTTTGAAATTCTTTCAATTGATATTGCCGATGTTGACGTTGGCGCGAACATTGGTGCAAAACTGCAAACCGACCAAGCTGCCGCTGACTTGCGCGTGGCAGAGGCAAAAGCAGAAGAGCGCAGAGCGATGGCGGTGGCAGTAGAGCAAGAAATGAAAGCCAAGGCGCAAGAAGCCCGTGCAAAAGTGATTGAGGCGGAAGCGGAAATTCCAAAATCTATTGCACAAGCATTCCTAAGTGGCAACTTGGGCGTGATGGACTATTACAAAATGCAGAATGTGCAAGCCGATACCGAAATGCGAAACGCGATCTCCGGGTCAGGCAAGGGAGCCACACCCAACAAGTAATTCAAGTTGACAGCGCAAAAAAGGAGAAAGCTTTTTTGTGCTATGGTTGTTCTACTTTTTCGGCTGTGGATTTTAGCGGACAGTATCTTTTTTGCTCTATGAGGTTCTACAGCATAGTTGGATACATAATCACGCTCTCCGTTGGGGTGTTATGTGGTTAGACACAAATAGTTGACTTTTTGCACACGTTACAAAGCTATACGATAATCTACCTCCATTATGAAAGTTCAGACTAAACGGGTGGTAGGAAATAAACCCTTCGCGAAAGCTGAGATCATTGTAGTAGTGATACAAATAGACCGTGACACCCGGAGTATATTGGCGAATTATTTTTTTCGGCAACCAGTCGGGTCGCAGCTTTAAACTCACAGCCGGGCTGGTCAGTACATAATTGGTAGCATCGACAAACCCGGAGTGGATCGCGATGGCCGGAATTTCTTTTTGCTTGAGCTGTGCCACTTGGTCTTGCATCAGCGCTATCAATGGTGTGACCACCACACACAACCCTTCACGGAGTAAGGTAGGCACTTGAAAGCAAACGGATTCCCCCGCTCCGGTGGGCAAAATCCCCACCACATCTTTATTGTGTAGGATGGATTCAATCAACTCGCGCTGTGGTGTGCGAAAAGAAGAATAGCCCCAGTAATGTTGTAAGACTTGTTCGGGTGTCACTTGCCAAAAATAAGGGAAAAGACATCACCAAACAGG
>JBJTHA010000076.1:0-3077 GCA_046094265.1 Cytophagales bacterium | reverse complement strand
GCGCAAAGCAGGGGACGATGCCTCAAAAAATTTATTTAATACACCATCCTCTCCGAGAGGCGGTGTGTAACAAGTAATTTATCCGAGAATAGTAGAGTTATGCAGGTTGCAAACTACTTTATCTTTGGTTCAACACGCCCTTCGGAACATATCGAACAACCAAGTTGGTACGCAGGCATTAGATCACTCACGCCTGACGTCTTAGGCTAATTCCTATACGCTGAGTATGTGGTGAATACTTTTCCATCAAAGAAAGAGAGGCCAGTTTCTCTAGTTCCCACCCAAATATACCCAGTCTTATCTTCTAAGATTGACCAAATGCTATTGTTGATCAGTCCATTGTTCGTTGTGAAGCGCGCAAACGATTTACCATCGTAGCGATGGAGTCCGGCACCCGCATCGCCACCAAACCAAAGGTTTCGGTTTTTGTCTTCGATTATCCTCGTAACTCCACCGTGCAAGCCATCCTTTTTTGTAAAAGTTGTAAATGTTTTACCATCGTAGCGGTAGGCCCCACCCCAATTGCTGAACCAAATATTCCCGTCTTTGTCTTGTAACTGCGGCCACGCCCATCTGTGAGGTTTGGGCTTTGGTCCATCTTGAAATAATTCTGTTAGCTGAAGGTTGGTCACAGATTTTCCATCATACCGGTACACCCCATCATTTGCCCGCACTCCAAACCAAATGTTACCATCTTTATCTTCCAGCATGCGTTCTACAGTATGGTTGGTGCTAAGGAAGCCACCCGCGGTGTCGTTCACGATAAAACGCGTAAACGATTTGCCATCGTAGGTAAACACGCCATCTATGGTTGCAAACCAAAGTTGTTCGCTTTTCGTTTGCATCATACTGAATATCCACCTCGAGTTGCGATAGCCCTCGTTTTTGTTGGGAGGCAGGTATCTGGGCAAAGGAATGTCCATTTTGGTAAAGGTTGTGCCATTGTACACACACAAACCTGCTTCCGTCCCGATCCAAATTTTTCCATTTGCATCCTCCAACAGGCAAAAGATGTTGTTGCTGTTGAGGCCATCGGCCATTAAGAAGCGATGAAACGACTTTCCGTCAAATTGATACAGTCCATTCTCTGTAGTTCCAAACCAAAGGTTGCCGGCTTCGTCCTGTAGGCTACATTGAACATTACCATAATTTGGAGAGCCGATAGTCTTTATAAGTTTGGGATGCTCTTTTTCGGTCGGCAAATCCCTCTTTACAGACCCACCACATTGAAAGAAGAAAGAAGCCATAAGTATCAAAATAGCGGGTGTTCGTTTGTTCATAATTCTTTTGTACGATTTAGGTCAAAGCTACAAGCGTCTTTGCTCGGATTTGGTAAACGAATTGTTAAAAAATGTGAGCGAATTGCAAAAAAATTGCGTAGTTGGAATCGTGCTACTTGAAAGGAGAGACTAAATTGCTTTTGCTTCGGGGCAATCGCACAACATTCTCTATCTGCCAGTTGATCGATCGTTTTCCGTCTCAAAGCGCTACCTACGGTTGATCTTCCAAATCAAGAATGCATTGGCCAGCGTAAGTAGGGAAAACCATTGCTCCAACGGGGTGGTCGCAAAAATATTTCCAATGGTGTTGAGCCCAAACAGCACAAAGAAAATCCATAGAAGAATGGTTGCTGTTTTTTTACCCAGCAACGAGCGCTCCATGTCCACACGCTGCAGCACCAAAAAGATAAAGAACAAATTAATGCCAATTGAAACGGTCTCAAACAGGTACATCTCGCTGTCGGTCTTCAATCTGCCGCCCCAGGTAATGGCATAAGGAATTACCTTGATCACAATCAACAAATGAAAAACCAAGGCTGCCACGCTAATGGCAATTAACAATTTACCGTAGCATTGCTCTTTTGTTTTCATATCATACAAGGAAAATAAAGGAATGTCTTGGTCAGTCGTCTCCGTTTTAATTTGGTTTGGAAATGAGCCTCTTAAAAGTAAAAGCCAAACTAATGTTCAGTGCTTTTTTCACATCATGTCGCGGGTTTTTTATCGCTCGTAAAAAAGTAACTAGGGTTTCTCCTACCTTTCCGCAATAGTCAACTGATCGTCCACCATACGGTTATTATATTGCTGAATAAATGCCTTCAGCTTTTTCTCCATTTTTTGTGCCAAGGCTACTTGGCTTGGCAGCAGATTTTGTGTGATGGCCACATCTTGTTTGAAGTTGTATAACCCAATGGATTTCTGCCCGTCAAACTGCAACAAGTAGTCGCCCATAAATGCTTGGTAGGTATTATTGAGATAATTGAATGCAAATGGCTCTTCTTGCGAAAAAACACTTCGACCAAAAGACACATACGGTCTGTCGAAATGTAGCATGCTCAGCACTGTGGGCATAATATCCGTTTGTTGCGCAAGTTCGTTTCTCATGGGTATCGGTTTACTCCCTGGTTCGTAGATGATGATAGGTATTGCAAAATATCCACTGGGGGAATTATACTGCTGAAATTGTATTTCGGCAGAGGCATGGTCGGCAGATAGCACAAAAATTGTATTAGCAAACCAAGGCATAGCAGATGCTTTGGCAAAAAACTTTCGCAAGGCCATATCAGTATATTGAATGGTGCGGTGTACGGGCTTAGGCCCGCCTTTAAACACATTTTCATATTCGTGGGGCAGGTTGTAGGGGTGATGAGATGAAACAGTGAAGAGTGTGCTGTAAAAAGGCTGCTTGAAACCATTCATTTTTTCTGCAAAAAATTGCAAAAATTTTTCATCCCATATTCCCCAAATACCATCAAAGTCGTTGTTGTTGTTGTATTCGTCTTTGCCAAAGTAAGCATCAAAACCACTCAGGTTCGCGAAGGCATCAAAACCCATACTACCATTGGGCGCCCCGTGGAAGAAAGCGCTGAAATAACCTTTTTCGCGCAGTAACGAAGGTAAGCTGTTGATTTTGTTGCCTGAATAATGAGATAACACATAGGGTACCTCAATGGACGGGATGCTGCAAATAACAGACGGCATGGCATCAATGGATTTCCGTCCGTTTGCCATTGAATATTGAAAAGCGTGACTGAAATTTATTAACGAATCGAGGAAGGGTGTGTAACCCATGTACTT
>JBJTHA010000075.1:0-3708 GCA_046094265.1 Cytophagales bacterium | reverse complement strand
CTGCTGGGCACAAATTTTTTTTGAATCGCAGGATCTTGTATTCGCTCAAAATCCAAGTTGCCGATGGAATCAATCAGCACACTTGCATAGCCATCTAACTCGTATATTTTATTTGAGTCAGTTAAAGAGGCAACGGTGCTTTGGCTTTGACATTCAAAACAGCACACTAATAGTAACAACAAAATTGCGCACACACGGCTAAGCAAACAAAGCATTAATACAAATTGAAAATTCCATACAATTTGGCGACAAATATAATTTTAAAAAAAACATATAAAGGTAAAACAGTACACCTAGAGTACATCCAGAGGGAGTTTCACCAGCCCTTTATATTCTTGGGCTAGTCGCTACTTTTAGGTATCGAGGAAGAAATGTAAAAACTAACACAACAGTCAGTTCATTGGGTAACTATTACAGAACAAACTAGTCCACATCAACAAACTGCTCCAACGAAAATGCCTGGGGGCGTTTGCTGAACAGCGATTTCACACGGCTCCATACCTTTCTAAACAACTCTGATTTGCGGTAAGCTTCAAGGCTTTCGGGCTTATCCCAATGGCTCAGGGTGGTGTAACAGTTTGAATCTTCGGCATCTTTGAGTAATTGAAGATGTAAGCATCCCGGAAAATTGCGGATGGCAGTTTTGTGCGCATTGAAAATCTCCAAAAACTCTTCTACTCCTGCTTCAGTAA
Source organism: Cytophagales bacterium (assembly GCA_046094265.1). Classification (GTDB taxonomy): domain Bacteria; phylum Bacteroidota; class Bacteroidia; order Cytophagales; family Cyclobacteriaceae; genus ELB16-189. The sequence goes on along the minus strand of JBJTHA010000075.1, from coordinate 3,016 downwards.
AGTGCATGCGAACGATTCGTATCAACATAATTGGTTGTTGGATTTTTGGATACTAGATACCAGTATATAGTATCCAGTTCTGGTATCAAGTTTCGTCAAACAAAATATTCACTGGGCTATCATACTTTAACCCCAACAAGTCGCTCGCGTTGCCTTTGTACATCCCTATTTCCAAAAAGCCCATCGAGTTAAAAATAACAACACAGTCTCCAGGCTCTGCGTCAAAATAACTTTTGTGAATGCGCCTGAATTTCTCGCCTCCAAACTTTACCGTAAACAATTTTCCTGTACTCAACACATCAAACGCTTCCTTGGAGATGTTTGTAATCAAGTTACCAAAATGATCTACGCGTATCACATGTCCTGCAATCAGACGCTTGTTGGCTTTCACGTGGCGGTCTGTCATCTTTTTGAAGGTGGTCAACGGTTTACCCAACGTGGTTATTGCTACATTGCTTGCCAATTTCGCGGCAGCGGGCGCAAAAACATCTTTTTCGGGGAAAGTGGTTTTAAAGGGATTGACCGAATTAAGTTGTACTACTTGCTGTGGTGCCTTCTCGCTGATTAACCCCAGCAATCCGTTGTCAACACCCACAAAAAAGTGATCTTCCATTTGCAAGGCAATAAAAAGGTCATCGCGGTTGCCGGTGGCATCAACACCCACTAAATGCACGGTGCCTACGGGAAAATCGCGGAACACTGACCTCAGCACAAATGCTCCGTGCGCAATATCGCACGCGGCAATCTGGTGACTAATGTCAACCAGGGAAAGGCCAGGGTTGGTGCTCAATATTTTGGCTTTAATGGCCGCTACGTAATGGTCACTTGTTCCGCTATCCGTAAGTAAGGTAACAATGGCCATCGGTTGTGTGTTGAATGCTAAATGAATCCCTGACTGCTGTCAGACAGGAATCCTAATTTGAAAAAACTATTGTTAAATTTGACGAGTTAAAATTACTTCATTTCATTGATAGAGAAAATCATTACCATCGAAGACATTCCGCTCCTTGATTTTTTTGGAGCTGAAAATCGTAACATTCAATCGCTCACGCAGGCATTTCCAAAAAGCCGGATTATCTCTCGTGGCAATGAGATATTGCTAAAAGGGGAGGAGCCAGAAATTTTGCTGATCAACACGGTCATTCAATCGCTGCAAGAGCATTATCACCAATACGGCCGGGTAACGGAAGAGAATGTAAAGGGCTACATCGCGCAAGAGCGACCGGACGATTTACCAGAGGGCAATCCGGATGGCATTATCCTGTATGGCACCAAAGGTGCGCCCATCAAAGCAAAAACGGTAAATCAGCAAAAGTTGGTGCAGTCGGTAAGTGAAAATGACCTGGTGTTTGCACGGGGGCCAGCTGGCACGGGTAAGACGTTCATTAGCGTGGCGTTGGCCGTTCGTGCATTGAAAAACAAAATGGTGAAGCGCATCATCATTACACGGCCGGCTGTGGAAGCGGGTGAGAACCTTGGATTTTTACCAGGCGATTTAAAAGAAAAGATAGATCCCTATTTGCGCCCCATTTACGATGCGCTTAACGACATGGTGGCGCACGAGAAGTTGAAGTTCTATATGGAGCGAGACATTATCGAAATTGCACCGCTCGCCTACATGCGCGGACGAACACTCAACAATGCTTTCATTTTGTTGGACGAGGCCCAAAACACCACGCCCATGCAGATGAAAATGTTTCTCACGCGCATGGGCCCTGAATCGAAAATGATTGTAACGGGCGATACATCCCAAATCGATTTGCCCTCCAAACAAAGTTCGGGATTGAAAGAGGCCGTGCGCATCCTCAACAAGGTGAAGGGTATTGGATTTGTAGAATTGAGTGCCCGTGATGTGGTGAGGCACCGTTTGGTGCGTGATATTATTGATGCCTATGGCAGCAATGGTTGATCCTATGGAAATCTGGAATCGTAAACTTCAATACGCCCTCACCAACTTCCCATCCATATAATTGAGATACGATTTGTTGGCGACCTTCATGCCGCCTGGCGTAGGGTAGTTGCCGGTGAAATACCAATCACCTGAATGGTTGGGAATTGCCTTGTGTAAATTTTCAATCGTCTGGTACACTACTTCCAATTCGGCTTTCATGCCTTCGGGTCGAACGATGTCAGTGATTTTAGCGGAAATTTCCTCAGGTGTAAACTCTTTGTACAGCCGCTTCACATAATTGTTGGGTGTTTCCTCCAGTTTCGACTGTTGACATTGTTCATACACTTCGCCCAACAAATAATCTTTTCCTTGCTCTTTCAATAACTTGATTACCGCCCTGAAAGCTACAAAGTCGCCCATCTTACTCATATCAATGCCGTAACAATCAGGGAAACGGATTTGTGGTGCCGATGAGACTACTACAATTTTCTTTGGCCCTAGGCGGTCCAGCATTTTTAAAATGCTTTTCTCAAGCGTGGTGCCGCGTACAATTGAGTCATCGATCACCACTAAAGTATCTTTACCTTTGTTCACCACCTCGTAGGTAGTGTCATACACATGCGCCACCATTTCATCGCGGTGTTCGTCATCGGTTATAAAGGTGCGAAGCTTCACATCCTTCAAAACAATCTTTTCGATGCGCGGTCTAAACGAGAGAATATCTTCCAATGAATCTACCGATGGTTTGCCCTCAATGATGATTTCCTTTTGCTTGGTGATAAGGTACTCTTCAATGCCGGCCATCATACCCAAAAAGGCTGTTTCGGCCGTGTTGGGAATATAAGAGAAGATAGTATTCTTTAAATCGAAGTTGATAGCCTTTAAAATCTGAGGTACCAATAGTTTACCCAGTTGTTTGCGCTCCTGGTAAATCTCCGGATCGGTGCCACGCGAAAAATAAATACGTTCAAAACTGCAAGAAGTCTTTTCTAATGCGGGTATGATGGTTTGAGAACTGTACTCGCCATTTTTGTTGATGACTAGTGCACAACCAGGCTTCACTTCTTCTATCTGCTCGTAGTTCACATTGAATGCCGTTTTGATGGCTTGTTTTTCAGAAGCTAC